>NZ_JBHXTO010000015.1:0-116806 GCF_042677425.1 Streptomyces sp. NPDC127119
CATCGCCGGCAGCGACAGTTGTGTATAAGAGACAGCAGCTACGCAGCCGCCCAACCCCCCACCCCCCTAGCCCCTGTCTTCAAATCCCCGGCTGCCGGCCGACGGGCGGACGTCGGGAATTTGACGACAGGACCTAGGGGCGCGGGGAACTGCGCGACCAGCCCCCACCGGCCCGCAGCCAAAATCACCAGTGGCAAGGCCGGGGCGCAGCCCCGCCTCCCAGGGGCGCGGGGAACTGCGCGGGTGACCCCCACCGGACCCGCAGCCGAAGACGCACCCCCTCCCACCCCCACCGGCCCGCAGCCGGATGTAGGGTCCGCGGCAGTACCTCCTAAGTGATGAGGAGTGATGCCCGGTGTCCTCGACGACCGACCCCGACTCCGCCCCACGCGTGGAACTCACCCCCGCCGCAGCCGAGCTGCTGCGCGAGCTACGGGACGCGCACGGTCCACTGATGTTCCATCAGTCGGGCGGCTGCTGCGACGGCAGCGCTCCCATGTGCTACCCGGAGGGCGAGTTCAGGACCGGCGACTCCGACGTCCTGCTCGCCTCCCTGGCCGTCGAGGGCGTCGACGAACCGGTCACGTTCTGGATGTCGCGGAGCCAGCACGAGGTATGGAGTCACACCAGACTGATCGTGGACGTCGTGCCGGGCCGGGGCAGCGGCTTCTCCCTGGAGGCACCCGAAGGGGTACGTTTCCTGACGCGTTCGCGCCTCGTCGGCACGTAGTCATCGTCAAGGCACCCTCTCTGTGCTGAACTCCCCTGTGTCCTGCGTCATTTGAGGAGACAGCGGAGAGAGCAGGGGCACCGTGACACCGATGACACCACGCACCGGACGACTCAGAACCGCACTGACGGTCTTCGCCGCATGGAGCGCGCTGGCCGGCGCCGCCCTCGCCGGGGCGCCGCCGGCCAGCAGCGCGCCGACCGGCGGCGCACCGGTCTTCAGCCGGATCGCGCCGGGTGTGCGCTATACGGAGTTCGACATCCCGGCCGCCAAGGGCGTGACGCACGCGCATGTGCTCAGCGTGGATCTCGCGAACCCCGCGGTGAGCGTCGATCTGCTCCATCCGGGCGTGGTCGCGGCCCGCGCGACGGTCTCCCGGCTGGCCGACGCCCAGGGCGCCGTCGCGGGCGTCAACGGGGACTTCTTCAACATCACCGAGACCCAGCACCCGGGGGTGGAGGCGACCGGCGCGTCCGTCGGCCCGGCGATCGCGAACGGGCACACCTTCAAGGCGGCGGTCCCGAACGGCCAGCGTTTCGGTCCCGCCCTGCCGCCCGGTACGACCACCAGGGACGTGCTCGGCGTCGGCACGGACCGCAGGGCCCGCCTCGACAGCCTGGCGCTCGACGGTTCGGTCGAGACCACCGGGACGACGCTGCCGCTCGGCGGGCTGAACCAGTACGCGCTGCCCGTGGGCTCCGTCGGCGCGTTCACCTCGGACTGGGGTCAGGTCTCCCGGGTGCGGGCCACCTGCGGGACGGACACCGACCGGGCCGCGCCCTGCAGCACGGACACCTATGAGGTGACCATCCAGGACGGCCGGGTCGTGTCATCGGCCGACACCCCCGGCAGCGGAACCATCGCTTCGGACACCACGGTCCTGGTCGGCCGGGAGGCGGGGGCCCAGCAGTTGCGCAAGCTGTCCGTGGGCGAGCGGGTCGGGGTGCGGCACCGGCTGGTGGCGGCCTCGTCGAAGACCCCGTACCGCTTCGCGATCGGCGGGTATCCGGTTCTGCGGGGCGGGCAGCCGCTCGCGGGGCTCGACGACGTGACGGCGGCGGTACGGACCGCTGCGGGCGTCTCCGACGGCGGGAAGCGGCTGCTGTTGCTGGCGCTCGACGGGGCGGCGGAGTTCCGCAGCGGGCTCACCATCGCGGAAGTCGCCGACGAGATGAAGGAGTTGGGTTCGGTGGACGCGTTCAGTCTGGACGGGGGCGGTTCCACCACGCTGGCCGCCCGGGAGCCCGGCTCGACCACGGCGACCGTGCGCAACCACCCCAGCGGCGGGGCCGAACGCCCGGTGCCCAACGGGATCGGCGTGTTCTCCAAGGCCTGACGTCCGTCAGAGGAGCCTGAGGTCCACCAGGGCCTCAGGCTCACTGGAGCCTCAGGCTCACTAGGCCCTGTCGTCAAATTCCCGCCTGCCGGCCGACGCCTGGCACGCACTCTCGCTGCACCGGGCGAAAGTCCAAGTACGTCCAGTACGAGGGCTTCCGCCCGGCACACCGAGAGCACGCACCAGACGCCGCCCGGCCCGCCCTCCGGGCGGACGTCGGGAATTTGACGACAGGCCCTAGCACGCAAGAGCGCATCACCCGCACCGACGCGGGGGTCGTTCCGCTCATCCCCATCGGCCTCTGGCGTCACATTCACACCAAGCATCAGTGGGAGTCCCCTTCACATGCCTTACCCCACCACCGCTCCAGTCGCCCCCCGATCGTCCCCCTTACACCGAACACTGCAGCACCGTCTCGACAGCCTCGCGCGGACCCACCGTGTGCCCGGCGCCCAACTGGCCGTGGACACCGGGACGGAGATCGTCAGTGTGCACACCGGCACGGCCGACGCCGTCCGGGGCACCTCGTTCACCGCCGACACGGCCGTGCCGCTGGGCAGCGTCACCAAGACGTACACGGCCGCTACTGTCATGCTCCTGATCGACGATGAGGACCTCGATCTCGACGAGTCCGTCGCCGATGTCCTGCCGGAGTTCCAGGACTTACCCAAGGTGACCGTGCGTCACCTGCTCTCCCACACGGCCGGTCTGCCCACCGGTCTCGACTCGGACACCGCGGCAGCCATGACGGCCTCCCGCTATCTCTCGACGATCTGCACCGCCGAGGACGCGCTGTTCGCCCCCGGTACGGACTTCTCCTACTCCAACGCCGGTTACGTGGCGGCCGGTCGGCTGATCGAAACCGTGACGGGCATGACCTGGCAAGAAGCCGTACGCGTGCTGTTGCTGGAACCGCTGGGCATCGCGCCCGCCTTCCTCGGTGACAGCCTCCCCGGCCGGACCGTCGCGAGCGGCCACGGCCTGAACACGGCGACGGGAGCCGTGCGGCCGGTCCGGCAGAGCCTGGCACCCGTAGAGGCCCCGGCCGGCGCCCTGCTGGCGAGCGCCCTCGATCTGCTGACCCTCGGCAGGACTCTGGCAGGCCGGTCCGCCGTCGTCCCCTCCGCCACCGCCGCGCTCATGCGGCGCCCCGAGGAGGGCACCGAAGCCGACCCTCTGGCCGACGCCTGGGGACTGGGCGCGGCCCTCTACCAGCAGGACGACCGCTGGTGGTGCGGTCACGACGGCAATGCCCAGGGCACCTCCTGCCATCTGCGCGCGGAGCCCCGCAGCGGCGTCGTGGTCGCCTTCACCGGCAACTCCGGCGGCGCCACCGCCCTGTGGCGGGACCTGGCCGACCAGCTCACGCGGCTCACCGGTCTGCGCGTACCGGTCACTCCCGCGCGCCCGGACCGGGGCGGACCCATCGCCTTCCCCCAGTGTGCGGGCACCTACCGCAACGGGTCGAGCGAGTACCGGATCGGCCTCGGCGTCGACGGTCTGCCCGCCCTGTCCATCGACGGTGACCTGTCGCTGCCGCTGGTCTGCTACCCGGACCTGAGCTGCGACCTGGTCGACCCGGCCACCGGTCTGCGGGAACCCGGCGGACGCTTCCACCGAGATCCCGTCGACGGAAGCGTCGACCGCGTACAGATCTCCGGCCGTACGGCCCGCCGCGTCGACACCACCTGACACCTGACGCCTGACGCCAGACGCCTGAGGCCGCGTCGCCCCGCCGTACCCCTTCGCGCCGAAGAGCCGCCGCCGCGCGGCCCGGCGCGCCCGGGCGCCTCCCCACGCCCGCGTGCACCCGTATCACCACCGCTTTCGAAGGACCCCCCATGACGGACCTGCACAACGACCCCGTGCCGATGTCCCCTTGCGCCCCGGCGGAGCCGCTGCCGCTCGGTGAACTCTTCGAGTCGTGGGTGCGCCGCACGCCGGACGCGCCGGCGCTGACCGACGGCCGGCGGACCTGGTCCTACCGGGAACTGGCGGAGCGGACCGGGCGGCTGGCCGCCGATCTCGTACGGCGCGGGGCCGGGCCGGAGCGGACGGTGGCGCTGGTCCTGCCGCGCTCGCTGGAGCTGATCGCCGCCGAACTGGCCACGGCCCGTGCGGGCGCCGCCTTCCTGCCGGTGGATCCCCAGTACCCGTACGAGAGGCGCGCGTTGATGCTGGAGGACGCGGCACCGGCCGTCGTCCTCGACGACCCGGCCGCCCTGCGCGCCGTCATGGAAGCCGCCGGCCCTGCCCCGGACCGCCCGGGTCCGCGGGTGGACGCCGACCAGGCCGCGTACGTCATCTACACCTCGGGCTCCACGGGAACGCCCAAGGGCGTGACCGTCACCCACCGGGGCATCGCCGCCTTCACCGCGGGCGCCGCCGCACAGTACGCCGTGGGTCCTGGCGGCCGGGTCCTGCAGTTCTCCTCGCCCAGCTTCGACGCCTCCGTGCTGGAGCTGTTCGTCTCCGTCCTGTCCGGCGCCACCCTCGTCGTACCGCCCGACGGCCCCTGGCTGGGCGACGAACTCGCCGCGGTGGTGAACGAGCACCGCATCACCCACGCGCTGATCCCCCCGGCCGCCCTCGCCACGGTGTCCGACCCCGCGCGGATCGGCCCGGGACGGCTGAGCACGCTGATCGTGGGAGCCGAGGCGTGCCCCGCGGCACTTGTCGACCAGTGGGCGCCAGGCCGCCGGATGATCAACTCCTACGGCCCCACCGAGACCACCATCGTGGCCTCCTGGACCGGACCGCTGTCCGCCAACAGCGGCACACCGAGCATCGGCCGACCTCTCGCCGGAACGGAGACGCACGTCCTCGACGCGGCCATGCGGCCCGTACCGCAGGGAACCGACGGCGAACTGTACGTCGGCGGCCTCGGCGTGGCCCGCGGATACCTCGACCGGCCCGGCCTCACCGCCGGCCGCTTCGTCGCCAGCCCCCTCGGCCCGCCCGGAGCCCGGCTCTACCGCACGGGCGACCGCGCACGCCGGAACGCGGACGGCGAACTGGAGTACCTGGGCCGGGTCGACCGCCAGGTGAAGGTGCGCGGCTTCCGTATCGAGCCCGGGGAGATAGAGACGGTGCTGCGGCGCCACGGCGGAGTGCGCGACGCCGTGGTCGTGGTGCGCGAGGACGAACCCGGCCGACGGCGACTCGTCGGGTACGTCACCGCCGCCGACCCGGAACACGCCCTGGACGCGGCCGACGTGAAGGCCGCCACCGCCGCCGTACTGCCGCCGCACATGGTCCCCTCCGCCGTGGTCGTCCTGGACGCCCTGCCGCTCACCCCGCAGAACAAGATCGACCGGCGTGCGCTGCCCGTCCCCGTCCGCGCGGTCGCAGCGGGTCATGTGGCGCCGCGCACCTCGCAGGAGCGGGTACTCGCCGATGTCTGGGCGGACATCCTCGGGGTCGAAGCCGTCGGCGTCGAGGACGACTTCTTCGACCTGGGCGGTGACTCGATCCTCGCCGCCCGCGCCCTGGCCCGGATCCGTGAGGACCTCGGCGCCCGGCTGTCGATCCGGGACGTGTTCACCGCGCGGACCGTCGCCGCGCTGGCCCTGCTGGTGAGCCCGTCGACCCTCGCTGCACCCCTGGACCCGATCCCGGCCGTCCCTCGCGACCGGCCGCTTCCGCTCTCCGGTGCCCAGCGGCGCCTGTGGTTCCTGGACGACCTCACGCCGGGCGGCACCGAGTACAACACCGGCCTGGCGCTGCGGCTGCGCGGCGAGTTGGACGCCGGGGCACTGCGCCGGGCCCTGGACCGGCTGTCCGCCCGCCACGACTCGCTGCGTACGACCTTCGCCACGGAGGACGGCCAGGGCGTGCAGCACGTACACGCCCGCCTGGAACTGCCGTTGCGCACCGCCGACGTGACCCACCTGTCCGCCGCCGGGCTCGACGAGGCCGTCGAACATCTCCTCACCGAGGAACTGGGCCGCCCCTTCGACCTGGCCACCGGTCCGCTCACCCGGGCCCTGCTCGTCCGCCGCGGAAGCGACGACCATGTGCTGCTGCTGGCCCAGCACCACATCGTCACCGACGGCTGGTCCGTGGGCATCCTGACCCGTGAACTGGCGGCCCTGTACCGGTCCGAGGCGTCCGGCCTGCCGTCAGGGCTGCCCGAACCCCGCGTGCAGTACCCGGACTTCGCCGTGTGGGAGCGGCAGCAGCGCTCGGGGGACGGCGACGCGTCGGACCTCGCGTACTGGAAGCGGCATCTCACCGGGATGCCGCAGCTGGAACTGCCGACCGACCGGCCCCGGCCGGTGGTGCGCACCACCGACGGGGAGGCCCACCGGCAGCACCTCCCGGCCGAACTGGTCGCACGGCTGCGGCACCTGGCCGGAGGCCGCGGCACCACTGTCTTCACCTTGTTCGCCGGAGCCGCGGCGGTGCTGTTCTCCCGGTACTCCGGGCAGCGCGACATCGCTTTCGGCACCGTCACCACCGGGCGGGGACGCCGCGAACTGGAGGACGTGACCGGCTTCTTCGCCAACACCGTCGTACTGCGCGGCGAGGTGGACGACACCATGACCGTCGACCGGTTCGTGGAGAGCATGCGGGCGACGGTCCTGGACGCCTTCGCCCACGAGTCGGTGCCGTTCGACCGGGTGGTGGAGGAACTGGCCCCGACCCGGGACCCGAGCCGTACCCCGCTGGTGCAGGTGCTCGTGGTGCAGCAGACGGCCCTGAACGACCCGCCGGGAGCCGACGGGGTACGGATCGAGCAGCAGCCGCTGCCCCGTCCTGCCGCGCGGTTCGACCTGGTGCTGGAGTTCGTGCCGCGTACCGACGGCGGCTGCGAGCTGACGGTCGAGTACAACACCGGCCTGTTCGAAGCGCGGACGGTGGCGCGGATGGCCCGCCAGCTGGGCCGGCTGCTGGAGGGCATGGCCGACGGGCCGCATCGCACGGTGGGCGAACTGGCCCTGCTGTCGGAGGACGAACGGCACACGGTCCTGGAGGAGTGGAACCCGCCGGTCGAAGACACCGGCCGCGCACCGGCCCGTACGCTGCCCGCGCTGTTCGAGGCACAGGTGGCACGCACACCCGACCGGACCGCCGTGACCTGCGGACCCGCACGCCTGGACTACGTCGAGGTCAACCGGCGTGCCAACCGGCTCGCCCGGCTGCTGGCCGCCCGCGGCGTCGGACCCGAGACGCTGGTGGCCCTGTGCCTGCCGCGGACGGCGGACCTGCTGCCGGTGCTGTGGGCCGTACTGAAGGCGGGCGCGGGTTACCTTCCGGTGGACCCCGGCTATCCGGTCGAGCGCATCCGCTTCATGCTCGCCGACGCGGCCCCCGCACTGGTCCTGGCCACCCGAGAGACCGCCGGAGCACTGCCGGAGGACTGCGTTCCGCTCCTTGTCGAGGGCAGCCTTCCGGAGGGGGACACCGCTGACACCGCCGCCGCTGCCTCCGCTGCCACCGCCACCGATGGCGTCGACGGCGCAGGCGCATGCGTACGCGCCGACAGCGACCTCACCGACGCCGACCGGGTGCGGCCCCTCGACCCGGAGCATCCCGCCTACGTCATCTACACCTCGGGCTCGACCGGACGCCCCAAGGGCGTTGTGATCACCCATCGCAGTGTCGGGGCGCTCGCGGCGTGGGCCGAGGAGCGTTTCGGTCCACGGCGACTGGCCCACGTCGTGGCCTCCACCTCCCTCAACTTCGACGTGTCGGTCTTCGAGATGCTCTGCCCCCTGCTCGTGGGCGGCGGCATCGAGGTGGTCGCCGACCTCACCGAACTCGTCGACACCACGGAGACCCGACGGGCCGGGCTCATCAGCGGGGTGCCGTCCGTGATCTCCCGGATGCTCGCCGAGGACGGCGCGCCCGTGACCGCGGACACCGTCGTCCTGGCCGGTGAGGCGCTTCCCGCACAGACCGTGCACGACCTGCGGCGGGCCATGCCCGGCTGCGACATCGCCAACATCTACGGCCCGACCGAGGCCACCGTCTACGCCACCGCGTGGTTCGCCGGAGACGAGGCCTCGGACGACGCACCGGGCCAGGCGCCGCCGATCGGCAGGCCCGTGGCCCGTACCCGGGCCTATGTCCTGGACCCCTTGCTGTGCCTCCAGCCGCCGGGCGTGACAGGAGAGCTGTACCTGGGCGGCGGGGGACTGGCGCGTGGCTATCTGGGCCGGCCGGGGCTGACCGCGACCCGGTTCGTCGCCGACCCCTTCGGCGCTCCGGGGGACCGCATGTACCGCACCGGGGACCTGGTGAGGTGGAGCGCCGACGGCGAACTGGAGTACGTGGGCCGCATCGACCAGCAGGTCAAGGTACGCGGTTTCCGCATCGAACTCGGCGAGGTGGAGGAGGCACTGCGCGGCCTCGACGGTGTGGCGGAGGCGGCGGCCACCGTGTGGGAGAGCGGGGGCCACCGTCGGCTGGTCGGTTATGTCGTTCCCGCTCCGGACGCGCGCGTCGAGCCGGAGGAGGTGCGCCGGACCCTCGGCTACACCCTGCCCGACTACATGGTGCCGACGGCCGTCATGGTCCTGGCGGACCTGCCCCTCAACCCCAACGGCAAGCTGGACCGGGGCCGCCTCCCGGACCCGGGACCCGCCCGCGGCCAGGCGCACCGCGTGGCCCCGCGTACGCCCACCGAGCGCATCCTCGCCGCCGTCTGGGCGGACATCCTGCGCGTGGACCGCATCGGCGTGGACGACAACTTCTTCATGCTGGGCGGCGACTCCATCCTCAGCATCCAGGTGGTGGCCCAGGCCCGGCAGGCGGGCCTCACCCTGACCTCCCGGGACGTCTACCGCCACCAGACGATCGCCGCGCTCGCCCGCTGCGCCGACGCGGCCGGCGGACGCAAGCCCGCGGCTCCGGCCCTCGTCGACGCCACCGGCGCCGCGCCCCTGACCCCCATCCAGCGCTGGCTGTTCGAGAACGACGCTCGCCACACCGTCCGCCACGCGGGCCGCTTCGCGCAGACGCTGTCGTTCCAGGTCCCCGACGACCTGGACCCGGCGGCGCTGGAGGAAGCCCTCAACGACCTCGTCACCCACCACGACGCACTGCGCTCGCGTTTCCTCACAGCGGAGACAGCGGAGACAGCGGAGACAGCGGGTGCGGGGGCCGGAGGCACGGCCGCCGAACCGTCCACCGTCTGGCGCATCGAGGACGAGGCGCCCCGCGTCCACCTGGCCCGCCACACGGGCCCGGACACCGACTCACCGCACCACGGCGCCTTCGACCTGCGCCGGGGCCCGCTGCTGCGCGCGGTCCTGCACGACCGCGGCCCCGGCCGGTCCCGCGTACTGCACCTGTCCGTCCATCACCTGGTCGTCGACGGCGTGTCGTGGCGCGTACTCATGGAGGACCTGGACCGTGCCTACCGCGCCCGCCGGGAGGGCCGGGACGGACAGGCGGCGCTGCCCCCGAAGTCCTCACCGCTGCGGCACTGGGCCCGGCGGCTGTCCGCCCACGCGGCCGACAGCGGCTTCGACGACGAGGCCGCGTACTGGACCGATGCCGTCACCGGCGCCGCCGCGGCCCTGCCCGCCGACGGCGACGGCGTCAACACGTACGCCTCCGCGCGCTCGGTGACCGTCCGCCTCACGCCCGACGACACCTCCGCCCTGCTGCGCACCCTGCCGGAGACCTACCGCACCAGGGTCAACGACGTGCTGCTGAGCGCCCTCGGCCGGGTGCTGTGCGCGTGGACCGGGCACGAGCGGGTGCTGGTGGACGTCGAGGGACACGGCCGCGAGGAACTGTTCGCCGACGTGGACACCAGCCGCACCCTCGGCTGGTTCACCACCCGCCACCCCGTCGCCCTCGCCGTCCCGCCCGACGCCGACTGGGACGTCGTCCTCAAGCAGGTGAAGGAGCAGCTGCGGGCGGTGCCCCGGCACGGCGTGGGGCACGACGTCCTGCGCTACCTCGCCCGCCCGGGAACACTGCCCGAGGCGCCGGAAGCACAGGTCAGCTTCAACTACCTGGGCAGGTTCGGGTTCCCGGACACCACCGGAGGCCTGTACGAGGGCCCGTTCCGTACGCTGGAACTGGACGCCGACCCCGCCGCCCTGCGCCCGCACCCGCTGGAGGTCGTGGGCCGACTGGACGGCGACGCACTGGAGTTCAGCTGGTTCTACTCCGACGAACTGCACGCGCGGACGACCGTCAGCGAGCTGGCCGCACACTTCGCCGACGCGCTGGCCGGCATCGCCCGGCACGCCCGGCAGTCCGGCAGCGGCGGACGCACCCCCTCGGACTTCCCCCTGACCTGCCTCGACCAGGCGGCCGTGGACCGGATCGTCGGCGACGCCCCGCACGCGGTGGAGGACATCCATCCGCTCACCCCCACCCAGACCGGCATGCTCTTCCACCGGCTCTCCCAGGACGATCTGGGCGTCTACTTCCAGCAGTTGACCTTCGACCTGGACGGCGTACCCGACCCGGCCGCGCTCGCGGCGGCCTGGCAGCGCGTCACCGACCACACCCCCGTACTGCGCGGCCGGGTCGTCTGGCAGGACGTGCCCGAACCCCTCCTGGTGGTGCAGCGGCACGCGACCGTGTCCGTGACCCACCTGGACTGGCGCGACCTCGGCGAGGAGGAACGCGAACACCGGCTGCGGGACCTCCTCGACCGGGACCGGGGGCAGGGCATCGACCTCGACCGGGCCCCGCTCCAGCGGCTGGTGCTCGCCAGGATCTCCGACGGCGGCGTACGGGTGGTGTGGTCGTTCCACCATCTGGTGCTGGACGGCTGGAGCCTGTTCCAGGTGCTGTCCGACGTGTTCACCGGACACGCCACGGGCGGGCGGGAGCCGCTGCCCGACCGGCGTCCCTTCCGCGACTACGTGGCCTGGCTGGGCGAGCGTGACGGGGCGGAGGCCGAACGGCACTGGCGGCGCCGCCTGGCGGACCTGGCCGACGCCACCGCGCTGCCGTACGACCGTGAGCCGCGCGAGAGCCACCGGTCCGAGTCCACCGCGGCGGTCCGCGCCACCGTGGACACGGTCACCACCCGGGCCCTGGAGGAACTGGCCAGGACGGCCGGGCTGACCGTCAACACCCTCGTACAGGGCGCCTGGGCGCTGCTGCTGAGCCGTCAGGCCCGCAGAAGCGAGGTCGTCTTCGGCACGACCGTGTCCGGGCGGCCCCCCGAGCTGCCGGGCGCCGACACCATGACCGGTCTGTTCATCACGACCCTGCCCACGCGGGTGACCGTGCCGCACGACAGGTCCCTGCTCGACTGGCTGCGCGACCTCCAGCAGGAGCAGAGCGAGGACCGCCGCCACGACCACGTACCGCTCACCCGGATGAAGGGGTTCACCGAACTCCCCGAGCGCGTGGCTCTGTTCGACAGCATCGTCGTCTTCGAGAACTACCCGGTCGACGACGAACTGGCCGCCGCGCACGGACTGCGGCTGAGCGCCCTGGACGGCATCGAGACCACCAACTACCCGCTCAGCCTGGTGGCCTATCCGGGTACCGAACTCGGTCTGCGGCTCGGCTACGATCCGCGGCTGTTCGACGCGGACACCGTCGCGCGCATGGTCGAGTACCTCACCGTCCTGCTGACGAACATGGCGGCCACACCCCAACTGCCGCCCGCCAGACTGCCGTTGCTGTCGGCCGCCCGCCGCGGTCAGGTGGTCGAGGAGTGGAACGACACGGCCACCGGTGTCCCCGGGCCCGAGGCCACCGTGGCGGAGCTGTTCGCCGCGCAGGTCCGGCGCACGCCGGACGCCACGGCCCTGGAGACGGACGCGGAGCGGCTCACCTACCGGGAACTCGACGCCCGGGCCGCCCTGCTGGCCGGTCGGCTCGCCGCGCTCGGCGTGGCCGCCGAGGTCCCGGTCGGCGTACTGATGGACCGCTCGACGGACCTCGTGATCGTCCAGCTCGCACTGGTCCGCACCGGCGGCGTGTTCGTACCGCTGGACAGCCGCGCACCGCGCGAGCGCCTGCGCCGCATGTTGGCCGAGGCGGGCGCACGGCTGCTGCTCACCGATGCCGCTGTCCCATCGGAAGCCCAAGCCCAAGCCCAAGCCCAAGCCGATACCGAGGCCGATGCCTTGGCCGATGCGGACCGGCAGGCCACGGGCGTGGAGCCGCTGCCCGACGGCACCGTACTGCGCGTGGCCGACCTGCTCGCCGCAGACGTACAGGATGTGGACGCCGAGGTCAGGCCCCTCGGGGAGATCCATCCGGACAACGTCCAGTATCTGATGTTCACTTCCGGCTCCACCGGCGTCCCCAAGGGCGTCGCCGTACGCCAGCGGGACGTCGCCGCGCTCGCCCTCGACAGCGCGTTCGCCGGACACGACCGGGTCCTCGTGCACTCCCCGCACGCCTTCGACGCCGCCACCTACGAGCTGTGGGTGCCGCTGCTGCGCGGCGGAACGGCCGTGCTTGCCCCGCCGGCCGACGTGGACGCCGCCGTCGTCCGCCGCGCGATCACCGAGCAGGGAGTGCGCTGCCTGTGGCTGACCGCAGGCCTTTTCCGGCTGCTCGCCCAGGAGGACCCCACCTGTCTGCGCGGCGCCCATGAGGTGTGGACCGGCGGCGAGGCCGTACCGGGCGCCGTGGTGGGCCGTGTGCTCGACGCCTGCCCCGGCCTCACCGTCGTCGACGGCTACGGACCGACCGAGACCACCACCTTCGCGACCCGGCGGGTCTTCCGCGCGGGTGACCCGCTGCCACCGGTACTGCCCATCGGACGGCCGCTCGACAACACGCGCGTGTACGTACTGGACGACATCCTCCAGCCGCAACCGCCCGGTGTACCGGGGGAGTTGTACATCGCGGGTGCCGGACTGGCCCGCGGCTACGCCGGGCGGCCCGGTGCGACCGCCGCACGCTACCTGGCCGATCCGTTCGGTCCGTCCGGCGGGCGGATGTACCGCACCGGAGACATCGTGCGGTGGAGCGCCGACGGCGAACTGCACTTCGTGGGACGCGCGGACGACCAGGTAAAGATCCGGGGATTCCGTGTCGAACCCACCGAGATCGAGGCCCGGCTCACCGCCCATCCGGCCGTGGCCGAGGCGGTCGTCTCCGTGTACGAGCACGCCGGACGCAAGCGGCTGGCCGCACACCTCGTGCCCGTGCCCTCGGCCGCCGTGCCGTGCGCGGACGAGCTGCGCGCGCACGTCGTCGCCGAACTGCCCGACTACATGGCACCCGCCGCCTTCGTCACGCTGGCCGAACTGCCCCTGACGGCCAACGGCAAGGTGGACCGGCGCCGGCTGCCCGCACCCGACTGGACGGCGGGCGGCGAGTCCGAGTACCGCGCGCCGCGCACCGAGGCCGAGCGGACCCTCGCCGGGATCTGGGCGGAACTGCTCGGTGTGGAACGGGTCGGCGCCGACACCAACTTCTTCACGCTGGGCGGCGACTCGATCCTCAGCATCCAGGTCGTCTCCCGCGCCCGCGCGTCCGGACTCGCGCTCACACCGAGGGATCTGTTCCGGCACCCGACGGTCGCCGCTCTGGCCGCCGCGGCGACCACCGGCACGGCCGTACCCGTCGCGGGGACCGGTCCGGTGAGCGGTGAGGTCCCGCTCACCCCGATCCAGCACTGGTTCCTCGAACCCGGGCCGCGGCGACCGGAGTTCTTCAACCAGTCCGTCGTCGTGGAGACGCCCGACGACGTCGACCCGGCGGCTCTGCGCCGCGCCCTGACCGCCGTGTACGCGCACCACGACGCCCTGCGCTGCCGTTTCGTCCGGTCCGCCGACGGTTCCTGGCGCCAGGAGTGCCCGGGAGCCGACGAGGAGACCCCGGAACCGCTGGCGGTCCACGACCTGCGTGGGCTCGGCGGGATGGCGGCCGAGGAGACCGAAGCCCGGGTGACGGCCGAGGCGCACGCCTCGTTCCGGCTCGCGCACGGACCGCTGCTGACGGCCCACCTGTTCACCGGCACCGCCGGTGCCAGGGGCGGAACCGGCGCCCGCCTGCTCCTCGTCGTGCACCACCTCGTCGTGGACGGTGTCTCCTGGCGTGTCCTGCTGGAGGACCTGGAGACCGCGTACGGGCAGGCCCGAGCCGGTGAGCCCGTACGGCTGCCGGAGCGGACGACCTCCGTCCAGGAGTGGACGCGGCGGCTGCACGCGCACACCGCGTCGGGCGGTTTCGCCGCGCAGCGCGAGCACTGGGAGACGGTGGCCCGGCACTGCGCCGCACCCCTGCCGGTGGACGGCGACGGCGATCCCAGCAGGTCGGACATGGACGGCCGCAACACCATGGCCGACGTGGACGCCGTGACCGTACGCCTCGACCGGCGGCGTACGGATGCCCTGTTGCGGGAGGTGCCGGGGGTGTACCGCACCCGTGTCGACGACGTCCTGCTGACGGCCCTCGGCCGGGTGCTCGCCGGGTGGACCGGGCGGCGGACCGTCGCCGTCGGCCTGGAGGGACACGGCCGCGAGGACCAGCTCTTCGACGACATCGACCTGTCCCGCACGGTCGGCTGGTTCACCAGCCTGTTCCCCGTCGCCCTCGAACTCCCGGACGGGGACGGGGGCTGGGGCGCCGCTCTGAAGTCCGTCAAGGAGCAGGTGCGGGCGGTGCCCGCACGAGGCCTCGGCCATGGCGCCCTGCGCTACTTGGCGCGCGACGAGCGGCCGACCGGCGAGCGGCCGACCGGCGAGCGGCCGACCGACCCGCCGATGCCCGGCGTCAGCTTCAACTACCTGGGCCGTTTCGACTGGTCGGCGCAGGGCGGCGCGCTGGTCCACTCCGTGCCGGGCGGCCTGGACGGCGCCGAGGCACCCGAGTCCGTACGCCCGCATCTCCTCGACGTGGTCGCCCGCGTCGAGGACGGCGAGCTAGAGATCACCTGGCACTACAGCAGGCGGCTGCACCGCGAGGAGACCGTCAACGGCCTCGCGGCGGGCATGCTGCGGGCGCTGCAAGACGTCGTCGCCCACTGCGCCGAGCCGGACGCGGGGGGCCGTACGCCCTCGGACTTCCCGCTGGTCCGGATCGACCAGACCGCCGTGGACCGGGTCGTGGGCGACGGCCGTACGGTCGCCGACCTGTACCCGCTGACGCCGATGCAGGGCGGCATGCTGTTCCACAGCCTGCTGGACCCCGACAGCCGCACCTACGTCAACCAGGTGCAGTTGGTGCTGTCGGGCGTCACCGATCCGCGGGCCCTGGCCGAGGCGTGGCAGCGGACGGTGGACGCCAACGCGATGCTGCGCACCCACCCGGTGTGGCAGGAGACCGCCGAGCCCATGCAGGCCGTACGGCGGCTGGCGACCGTGCCCGTCGCGCACCACGACTGGTCCGGATGGTCCGCCGAGCGCTGCGGGACCGCACTCGCGCGGCTGGTCGACGAGGACCGGCAGGCGGGCCTCGATCTGGAGACGGCCCCGCTGATGCGCCTGACCCTGATCCGGCTCTCGCCCGACCGGGTGCGGATGCTGTGGACCTTCCACCACCTGCTGCTCGACGGGTGGAGCGCGGCCCAGGTCTTCGACGAGGTGTGCGAGCGGTACGCGGCGCTCACCTCGGGGCGCCGACCGGACGTGCCCGACCGCGCACCCTTCGGCGACTACCTCGGCTGGCTGGCCCGGCAGGACACCGGGCGGGCGGAGGCGTACTGGCGTGAGGCCCTGGCCGGTTTCCCCGTCGCCACCGCGCTGCCGCGCGACCGGCGGCCCGCCGAGGCGCACCGCACCTCGTCCTCCGGTTCGGTGCGGGTGACGCTCGACGCCGACGTGTCGGCGCGACTGCGGGAGACGGCACAGGCGGCCGGGCTGACCGTCAACACCGTCCTCCAGGGCGCCTGGGCGCTGCTGCTGTCCCGTTACGGCGGCGGGGACGACGTGGTGTTCGGCACCACCGTCTCCGGTCGGCCCGCCGACCTGCCGGGCGTGACCTCCATGGTCGGCCTGTTCATCAACACCCTGCCCACCCGGGCACGCATCGACGAAGGGCGCCGGTTGCTGGACTGGCTGGGTGAGCTCCAGGCCGCCCAGTCGGAGTCACGGCGCCACGACTTCGTCTCCCTCGCCCAGCTCCAGACGTGGAGCGAAGTACCGGGCGGCACTTCCCTGTTCGACAGCATCGTGGTCTTCGAGAACTATCCGTTCGACGCGGACGCCCTGGCCCGGCACGGCCTCGCCATGGAGCAGGAACGCGATGTGGAACCGACCAACTACCCGCTCAGCGTGGTGGTCGCGCCCGGCGACACCCTCACCGTCACCCTGGACTACGACCCCGCCGCCTTCGCAGCGGCCACCGTCGAAGGCATCGGCGCGAGCCTGCGCACGCTCCTGACGGAGATGGCCACCGGGCCGGATCGCTCCCTGGCCGACCTGCCGTTGGCGTCCGCCGAGGAGGGGCGCCGCCTGCTGGACCGCTTCGGCGGCCCGGCGGCCAAGCCCATCCACCGGACTCTGTCCCAGGCCCCGTACCGCACCCTGCCCGAGGCCTTCCACGCCCAGGTCGCGCGCACCCCCGACGCCCCGGCCGTGCTCGGCGGCGGACGGGAACAGCTCACCTACCGGCAGCTCGACGAGCGTGCCAACCGGATGGCCCGCCTGCTCGTCGAGGCCGGGGCCGGGCCGGAACGGTTCGTCGCGCTCGCCCTGCCGCGCACCCCGGACCTGATCGTGGCCCTCCTGGCGGTCCTCAAGAGCGGCGCCGCCTATCTGCCCGTCGACCCGGGGTACCCCGCCGAGCGCATCGCCTTCCTCTTCGACGACGTGCGGCCCGAAGCGGTCGTCACCTGCGCGGAGACGGGCGGGCGGCTGCCGGACGGGCCGTTCACCCGGATCGCCCTCGACGACCCCGACTGCGCCGCGCGCCTGGCCGCCCTGTCCGGCGACGGCATCACCGACGACGAGCGGCACGGACGGCTGCTGCCGGACCATCCCGCCTACGTCATCCACACCTCCGGCTCGACCGGCCGGCCCAAGGGGGTCGTCGTCGCCCAGGCGTCGGTGCTGGCCCTGACCGACTGGGCCGCCGCGGAGTTCGGCGGTGGACACGGCCTGGAGCATGTGGTTGCCTCCACCTCGCTCAACTTCGACGTGTCCGTGTTCGAGATCTTCTCGCCCCTGCTGGCGGGTGGCCGCGTCGAGATCGTCCACGACCTGCTGGCCCTCGCCGAACGCGAGGAGCCCTGGCAGGCGGGACTGCTGAGCGCGGTGCCCTCCGCGCTGGGGCGGCTGCTGGCGGAGGACACCGTCCGCGTCGGCGCCGACACCGTCGTCCTCGCCGGCGAGGCACTGCCCGTGCAGACCGTGGCCCAGGTCCGCTCGGCGGTCCCCGGCTGCCGGGTGATGAACATCTACGGCCCCACCGAGGCCACCGTCTACGCCACCGCCTTCACCTGCGACCCGGCCGAACCCGACCGCGTACCGCTCATCGGCAGGCCGGTCGGCGGAGCCCGCGCCTACGCCCTGGACGCCCGGCTGCGGCCGGTGCCCGCCGGAGTGCCGGGTGAGCTGTATCTGGCCGGGACCGGGGTGGCCCGCGGCTACCTCAACCGGCCGGGCCTGACCGCTTCGCGCTTCCCCGCCGACCCGTTCGGCCCGCCCGGCGGCCGTATGTACCGCACGGGAGACCTCGTACGGTGGACGGCCGACGGCGAGCTGGTGTATCTCGGCCGCTCCGACGACCAGGTGAAGGTCCGCGGCTTCCGCATCGAACTCGGCGAGGTCGAGGCCGCGTTGACCCGGCACCCCGAGGTGTCCGCGGCGGCGGCCCGCGTCGTCGAGCACGACGGTCACAAGCGTCTGGTGGCGTACGTCGTCCCCGAGGGCCCCGGGCTTCCCGGCTCCGCCGATCTGCGGGCCTTCCTCGCTCGTACGCTCCCCGACCACCTGGTCCCCGCCCTCGTCGTACCGCTGGAACGGCTGCCCCTCGGGGCCACCGGCAAGCTGGACCGGCGCGCGCTGCCCGACCCCGTGTGGTCGGCGGCGGGCGGCAGCGGCGACCGACCGCCGCGCACGGACGCCGAGCGGGTGCTCGCCGCGATCTGGTCCGAGGTACTGGGCGTGCCCGAAGTGGGCGCGCGGGACAACTACTTCGCGCTCGGCGGTGACTCCGTCCTCGGCATCCAGATCGTCTCCGCCGCCCGCAGGGCCGGTCTCGCCCTGACACCCCGGCACCTGTTCCGCCACCAGACCGTGGCCGAACTGGCCGCCGCGGCGCAGGCCCCGGAGGCCCCGCGGACCACGGCGGAACAGGGCCCGGTCGTCGGGGACGTACCGCTGACCCCCGTCCAGCACTGGCTGTTCGACGACCTCACCGGCGACCCCGCGCAACTGACCCAGGCGGTTTCCTACCAGCTCGCCGCCGACACCGACGAGAGGCTGCTGCGGGCCGCCCTGGCCGTCGTCCTGGAACACCACGACGCCCTGCGCCTGCGCTTCGAGCCGTTCGGCGACGGGCGGTGGCGGCAGTACGGTACGGGGCCGGGGGAGGCCCCGCGCCTGGACGTGCACGACCTCGTGGACAATGATGCGTCGCCCTCCGACGAGGCGACCGACACGGCCGTACGTGGCCTCGCCGACCGCCTGTGCGGCGGGTTCGACCTCGCCGAAGGGCCCCTGCTGCGGGCCGCCCTGTGCCGGCGCGGCGACGACCGGCGGCCGGTGCTGCTCCTGGCCGCCCACCACCTGGTCGTGGACGCGGTGTCCTGGCGGCTGATCCTGGAGGACCTGGAGACCGCCTACCGTGCGCTGCGCGCCGGCGAACGGCCCGACCCCGGCGCGAAGAGCACCTCGTTCCGGACGTGGGCCCAGCGCCTGGCCGCCCACACCGCCTCCGGCGGCTTCGACGACGAACTCGCCCACTGGCAGCGCCTGTCCGCCGACGCGACCTTGCTGCCGACCGACCTCACCGGCGCCAACACGGCCGCCTGCGAGGAGACGGTGACGGTGGGCCTGGACGCCGACGACACCCGGCGGCTGCTCCAGGACGTACCGGACGTCTACCGCACCCGCGTCAACGACGTCCTGCTGTGCGCCCTGGGACGGGTCCTGGGCCGCTGGACCGCACAGGACCGGGTCATGGTGGCGCTGGAGGGCCACGGCCGCGAGGAACTGTTCGACGACGTCGACCTGGCCCGTACCGTCGGCTGGTTCACCACCATGTTCCCCCTCGCACTGGACGTGCCCGGGGACGCGGGCACCGGGGCGGCGCTGAAGTCCGTCAAGGAGAGCCTGCGGGCCGTGCCGAGGAACGGACTCGGCTACGGCGCCCTGCGCCATCTGCACCCCGACCGCGACCGGCTCGGCCTGCCCGGACTGCCGCAGATCGGCTTCAACTACCTGGGGCAGCAGGACCGCAGCACCACCGCGGACGGCCTGCTGCACACCCCGTACGCCGGACTGGCCGGCGGCCTCGACCGTGCGGCGGACCGCCCGCACCTCCTCGACGTACTCGGCCACGTCACCGACAAGCGGATGGAGTTCACCTGGTCGTACTCGCGCGAGGTGCACGAGCGGGACACGGTCGCGCGGCTGGCGACCGAACTCGCCGACGAACTGCGGCACATCGTGCGGCACTGCGCCGAACCCGGCGCCGGAGGCCGCAGCCCGTCGGACTTCCCGCTCGTGTCGCTGGACCAGCCGACGGTGGACCGGCTGGTGGGCACCGGCCATGACGTCGTGGACCTCTATCCGCTCACCCCCACCCAGACCGGCATGGTCGTGCACGGCCTGGACGAGCCGGGCCGGGGCATGTACGTCGAGCAGATCACCTTCGTCGCCGACGGGGTGCGCGACCCTGGCCTGCTCGCCGCCGCCTGGCAGCACGTGGTCGACCGCACGCCCGTCCTGCGCACCACCGTGCTGCTGAACGGTGTCCCCGCCCCCCTCCAGGCCGTGCACCGCACCGCCGCGCTGCCGGTCACCGAGCACGACTGGTCCGCCCTGACCCCGGACGCCCGCGACACGGCACTGGAACGGCTGCTCGCCGAGGACAAGACCCGCGGACTGGCCCTGGACCGCGCCCCGCTGCTGCGCCTGGCCCTGATCCGGCTCGGCCCGGACCAGATACGGGTCGTGTGGACCTTCCACCACGTCCTGCTGGACGGCTGGAGCGTCTTCCACGTCCTGGCGGACGTCATGGCCGCGCACGCGGCGCTCGTCCGGGGCGAGGAACCCCGGCTGCCGGACCGCCGCCCGTTCGGCGACTACGCGGCCTGGCTCGCGGCCCGCGAGACCGCACCCGCCGAGGAACACTGGAGGAGCGCGCTCGCCGGCCTCACCGCTCCCACGCCGCTGCCCTACGACCGCAGGCCCGCCCGGAGCTCCGCGGCCCGCTCCGACACCTGGCTGTCCCAATGGCTGGACACGGAGGAGACCAAACGGCTGGAGGACTTCGCCCGCCGCAACCGGCTGACCCTCAACACCGTCGCGCAGGGCGCCTGGGCGCTGCTGCTGTCGCGGTGGAGCGGCGAACGGGAGGTGTGCTTCGGCACCACCGTCTCCGGGCGGCCCGCCGACCTGCCCGGCGCCGACACCATCACCGGCCTGTTCATCACCACCCTGCCCGCCCGGGTCACCGTGGACGGCAGCGCGGCCTGCGACACCTGGCTGCGGGACACCCAGGCCGTACGGGCCGAGGACCGCCGCTTCGACCACGTACCCCTGACCGACCTCCAGGCGTGGAGCGGGCTGCCCGCCGGGACGCCGATGTTCGACAGCCTGCTGGTCTTCGAGAACTACCCCGTCGGCGACGCCACGGCCGGCGCCCACGGCGTCCACGTCCACGACCTCGACGCCCGGGAAGCCACCAACTACCCGCTCACCGTGGTGATCTCG
This sequence comes from Streptomyces sp. NPDC127119, assembly GCF_042677425.1. Classification (NCBI taxonomy): domain Bacteria; kingdom Bacillati; phylum Actinomycetota; class Actinomycetes; order Kitasatosporales; family Streptomycetaceae; genus Streptomyces; species Streptomyces sp. NPDC127119. Next base: position 20,834 of record NZ_JBHXTO010000015.1, read on the forward strand.
CCCGGCGAGCGGCTCGGCGTCGAACTCGGCTACGACCCGCGCCACTTCGACGCGGCCACGGCCGGCTCCCTCGCCGCCCAGCTCCTCCACACGCTCGCCGAACTGGCCGCCGCCCAGGACACCGACCGCCTGGACGCGATCGACATCCTGCCGCCCGGGGAACGGGCCCGGCTGCTCCGCGGACCCGCCCGGCCGCAGCTCGCACCGGCTGTTCCGGCGACCCTGCCCGACCTGATCGAGGCGGGTGTGGACCGCAGTCCCACGGCCACGGCACTGAGCGCGCCCGGCCTGACCCTGACCTTCGCCGAGGCGGAGGAGCGGGCCAACCGACTGGCGCACCGGCTCATCGCGCGCGGCGCGGGCCCCGGCACACTCGTCGCCCTGGTCCTGCCGCGCTCGGCGGACATGGTCCTCGCCCAGCTCGCGGTCACCAAGGCCGGCGCCGCGTTCCTGCCGGTGGATCCCGACTACCCGCCGGAGCGGGTGGCGTTCATGCTGCGGGACGCGGCGCCCGCCGTCACCCTCGACGCCGCCGAGGTGTCCGCGCTGCTCAAGGACGAGGAGCGGCAGGCGGGGCGGGCGGGGCATGACGTGCCGGACGGCGCACCCGGCCACCGGCCCACCGACGCCGACCGCCACCGTCCGCTGGACCTGGACGATCCGGCCTACGTCATCTACACCTCCGGCTCCACCGGCACCCCCAAGGGCGTGGTGGTCACCCACCGGGGTCTGGCCGCCTTCGCCGCCGCCGAGGCCGCGCACTACCAGGTCGCCCCGGACGACCGGGTGCTGGCGTTCGCCACGCCCAGCTTCGACGCCTCGGTACTGGAGCTGTGCATGTCCCTGCCGCAGGGCGCCCGCCTGGTCGTCCCACGGCCCGGTCCGCTGCTCGGGGCCGAACTGGCCGACGTGCTGCGCACCGAGCGCGTCACCCACACCCTGCTGCCCCCGGCCGCCCTCGGCACCCTGCCGCCGGACACCCCCGGCACCCTGCCCGACCTCAAGACCCTGACCGTGGGCGCCGACGCGTGCGGCGCCGACCTGGTCGCCCGCTGGGCCCCGCACCACCGTCTGGTCAACTCCTACGGGCCGACCGAGGCCACCGTCGTCGCCACCTGGTCGGACGCGCTGGAGGTGAACGGCAGCGCCCCGCCCATCGGCCGCCCGCTGCCCGCCACCGGGGCGTACGTCCTGGACGCCGGGCACCGGCCGGTCCCGGACGGAGTGGCGGGCGAACTGTGGCTGAGCGGACCGGCGTTGGCCCGCGGTTATCTGGGCCGCCCCGGTCTGACCGCGACCCGCTTCACCGCCGATCCGTTCGGGCCGCCCGGCACCCGTATGTACCGCACGGGCGACTTCGTACGACGCGACGCCCGCGGCGAGCTGCACTACCTGGGCCGCACCGACCACCAGCTCAAGCTGCGCGGCCACCGCATCGAGGCGGGCGAGGTCGAGGCCACGCTCGTACGCCATCCGGCCGTGCTGGACGCCGTGGTGAGCGTACGGGAGGACGAACCGGGCCTGCCGCGACTGGTCGCGCACCTGTTGCGCGCGCCCGACGCCGAGAGCCCGTCCGCCCCCGAGCTGCGGGCGCTGGCCGCCGCGACCCTGCCGGGTCCGATGGTGCCTTCCGCGTACGTCGTCCTTGAGCGCTTCCCGCTCACCGAGAACGGCAAGACCGACCGGGCCGTCCTGCCCGCGCCCGCACCGGACGCGCCGCGCACCGCGGAACACGTCGCTCCCCGCACCCCGACCGAGGAGATCCTCGCCGGTCTGTGGGAGGAGGCGCTGGACACGCGCGTCGGCGCCGAGGACGACTACTTCGATCTGGGCGGCGACTCCCTGCGCGCCCTCCACATCTCCTCACGGGCCAACGACGCCTTCGGCGTGCACCTCACACCCCGTGACGTCCTGGTCCACCGCACGGTCGCCGCCCTGGCCGACCTGGTGGAGGAACAGGTGCTCAGCGAACTCGAAGACGCCGTACGCGGCGACAGCGACCACGACGAACGGTGAGGACCGGCAGACCATGACGTCTTCGAAGCGAGACCGCAGCACGGCACTGCCCCAGGACCTCCAGGAGGTGATGCGCCGCCGCCTCGCGGGCCGGGCCGCCACCGCCCGCCAGGGCATCCCGCACGCCGACCGCACCCAACCGCTGCCCCTGTCCTCCGCCCAGCAGCGGCTGTGGTTCCTGGACCGGCTGCGCCCCGGCGACGCCCGCTACAACAGTGCCGTCGCCCTGCGGCTGAGCGGCCCGCTGGACCACACGGCCCTCTCCCGTGCCCTGGACACGGTCGTCGAGCGGCACGAGGCGCTGCGCACCACGTTCGAGGAGAGCGACGGACGGCCCGCGCAGTCGGTACGACCGGCGGCCCCGGTCCCGCTCCCGGTGGCCGACACGCCGTCGGACGCGCTGGAGGCGGCGCTGCTCGCGGAGTACGAGCGTCCCTTCGACCTGGGCACGGGCCCGCTGCTGCGGGCCCTGCTCCTGCGCGAGTCGGACACCGCGCACACCCTGCTGCTGACGGCCCATCACATAGTCACCGACGGCTGGTCGATGGGGATCGTGCTGGAGGAACTGTGCGGCGCGTACGACGCCTTGGCCCGGGGTGCGATACCGGAGTTGGCGTCGGTGGTGACGCAGTACCCGGACTTCGCGGCATGGCAGCGCGAACAGCTCTCCGGCCCTCGACTGGACCGCCAACTCGGCTACTGGGGGAAGCAATTGTCGGGGGCCGTCGCTCCCCGGCTGCCGCTGGACCACCCCCGTGACGGAGAGGAGTCCGGCGCGGGGGCCGTACGCACCTTCACCGTGCCCGCGGGGATCACCTCGCGGCTGCGGGAGTTGGCGGCCGAACAGCACACCACGCTGTTCACCTCCGTGGTCGCCGCCTGCCAGGCCCTGCTGGCCCGCTGGTCCGGACAGGACGACATCACCGTCGGCTCCCTCACCCCGGGGCGTTCGCGCACCGACCTGGAACGAACCGTCGGCTTCTTCGCCAACACAGTGGTCCTGCGCACTTCCGTGCGCACGGACGACTCCTTCCGCGACCTCCTCGGGGCCGCCGCGACCACCGTCAACGACGCCTTCGCGCACGGCGACACCCCGTTCGAGCGGCTGGTGGAGGCGGTGGGGGTGACCCGCGAGGCGGGCCGCAACCCCTTGTTCGACGTGATGGTCCTGCTCCACCCGGCGCCGCCCACGGCTCCCGCCCTGCGCGCCCTGACCGCCTCACCGGTCGAGGTGCTCCGGCAGGCGGCCACCTTCGACCTCAGCGTCGAGTTCGTCCCTGACGGGGAGGGGCTGACCGGCCTGCTGGAGTACCGCACCGACCTGTTCGACACGGCCACGGCGGAACGGATGACCGACCAGCTGTCACGCACGCTGGAGGGCGCCGCGACCGCGCCGGACCGGCCGTTGGGGTCGCTGCCCCTGCTCGGTCCGGACGAGGCCCGGCGGATCACGGAGGAGTGGAACGGCACCGCGTCGGCCGTCCCCGCCGCCACCTGCCCGGAGCTCTTCGCCCGGCAGGCGGAGCGCACCCCGCACGCCACGGCGCTGGTCGCGGGGGAAGCCCGCCTCGACTACGCGACGCTCACCACCCGCGCCGACCTGCTCGCCCGCCACCTCATCGCCCGGGGCGCCGGCCCCGAACGCCTGGTCGCACTCCGACTGCCACGCACCGCCGACATGATCGTGGCCATCCTCGCCGTCTGGAAATCCGGCGCCGGATATCTGCCTCTGGACCTCGCCCTGCCGGAGGAACGGGTCCGCTTCCTCCTCGACGACGCGCGCCCCGCGCTGGTGCTGGACGAGGCGGCGGTGCGGGCGGTGTGGAGGGCTGAGCCCGGCGTGCTCTCGGACCCGGGCTCCAGCCGAACCACCGCACCCCCCGACCCGGACACCACCGCGTACGTCATCCACACCTCCGGTTCCACCGGGCGGCCCAAGGGGGTCGCCGTGACGCACCGGTCGCTCGCGCATCTGCTGGCCGCGCACCGCGAGGGCTTCGTCGCGGATGCGGGAGGCGGGCCGTTGCGGGTGGCGCTGACCGCGTCGTTCTCCTTCGACACCTCGCTGGAGGGCGTGCTGCTGATGGCCGACGGCCACCCGCTGCACCTGGTCGACGAGACGACCCGGCTCGACGCCGCCGCGCTGGTCGAGTACGTCGTCGAGCACCGCGTCGACTTCCTCGACCTCACCCCGTCCTACCTGCGCCAACTGCTGCCCGCCGGACTGCTCACCGATCCGCGCCACCACCCGCGCGTCCTGATGCTCGGCGGCGAGCCGATCGGCCCCGCCCTGTGGCGCGAGCTGGCCGGACACCGGGACGTGGCCGCGTACAACTTCTACGGGCCCACCGAGTGCACGGTCGACGCCCTGGCCTGCCGTATCGAGGGCGAAGGGCGCCCCCTGGTGGGCAGGCCACTGCCGAACCTCCGCGCGTACGTCCTCGACGACCGCCTCCAGCCGGTGCCACCCGGCGTCGGCGGCGAGCTGTACCTGGCGGGCGAACAGGTGGCCCGCGGATACGCGGGTCGGCCGGGGCTGACCGCCGCACGCTTCCTCGCCGACCCCTTCGGCCCGCCCTCGACGCGGATGTACCGCACGGGCGACCTGGCCCGCTGGACCGCCGACGGACGTCTCGACCACCTCGGGCGGGCCGACGACCAGGTGAAGGTACGCGGCCACCGCATCGAGCCGGGCGAGATCGAGGCAGCGCTGCTCGACCTGCCGGACCTCACCGGCGCCGCGGTCGTCGCGCTTCCCGACACGCAGGGCCATCTGCGGCTCGCCGCCTACGTCGTAGCGGCCCCGGACGCCGAACCGCCCACCGCCGCGCACCTGAGGGCCGCCTGCGGGCGCGTCCTGCCCGATCACATGGTGCCGTCGTCGTTCACCGTGCTGGACGCGCTGCCGCTGACCACCAGTGGCAAGCTGGACCGCCGTTCCCTGCCCGCCCCCGACCTCGAAACGGCCCCGCGCGAGCGGGAGTTCGTCGCACCGCGCACCCCGGACGAGGAGACGCTGGCCGGCATCTGGGCGGAGGTACTGGGCCTCACACGCGTGGGCGTCACCGACAACTTCTTCGAACTCGGCGGCGACTCCATCCTCAGCATCCAGGCCGTCTCCCGCGCCCGCGCGGCCGGCCTGCACCTGACCTCGCGGGACGTCTTCCGCCATCAGACCGTCGCCGACCTGGCCGCCGCCGGGTCCCGCCGCACCGCCGAGGCACCCGCACCCCTACGGAGGCGCGAGGACGGGCCCGCCCCGCTGACCCCGGTCCAGGAGTGGTACGCCGCCACACACGGCGACCGGGACAGCAACCTGCGGCCCTTCAGCATGTCGATGCTGCTCGACCTGCCGTACGACGTCGACGAATCCGCCCTGGAACGCGCCGTGGAAGCGCTGGCCACCCACCACCCGGCGCTGCGTACCCGCTTCGCCCGCATCAGCGAGACCGGCGAAAGCAGCACGATCGGAGCGACCGGCGACACCTGGCGGCAGTACCCCGGGGAGGGACCGGCCACCGGCCTGCTGACCCGTCACGACCTCTCCGCCACCGCGGACCCCGCGGACCGATCAGAGGCCCGCCTCGCCGCCGCCCACACCGCCCGCGCCGCCCTCGACCCGGCGACCGGTGCCCTGCTGCGGGCCGCCCTGCTCCTGCCAGCGCCCGGTGGCCGCCCCCAACTGTTCCTCACCGCACACCACTTGGCCGTGGACAGCGTGTCCTGGCGCATCCTGCTCGGTGACCTCCAGCAGGCCTACCGGCAGGCGGCAGCGGGCGCGGCGATCCAACTGGAGCCCGTGGCAACGCCGTTCACCGACTGGGCCGCCCACCTCTCCGGCCTCGCGCGAGCAGGAGACCTCGACGGCGACCTGCCGTACTGGACCACGGAGGCCGCCCGGCCCCGTACCCCGCTGCCGGTCGACCGCCAAGGGACCCCGCTCGCCGGAACCGTACGCACCGTCCGCACCCGAGTGGACCGCGCCACCACCGAGGCCCTGCTGCGCCGGGTCCCCGCCGCCTACCGCACGCAGGTCAACGACGTCCTGCTCGGCGCGTTGAGCAGGGTCCTCGCCGACTGGACAGGCGCCGAGCACGTGACCGTCGCCCTGGAGGGCCACGGGCGCGAGGAGCTGATCGCGGGGGACGTGGACCTGTCCCGCACGGTGGGCTGGTTCACCTCCCAGTACCCCGTCACCCTCACCCCGGCCGGAACGCGCGCCGCACCCGACTGGGGCGGCACCCTGAAGGCCGTCAAGGAACGCCTGCGGGCCGTGCCCCGACGCGGACTCGGCTACGAGGCGCTCGCACGCCTGGGTTCGCCCGACCCGGCCGCCCGTGCCCTGCGCGAACTGCCCCTGCCCCAGGTGTGCTTCAACTACCACGGGCAGTGGGACACCACCGCCGGAGCGGACTTCGTACCGGCCGCCGAGGTGCCCGGCCGGGACATGGCCACCGACGAACCCCTCGACCACCTGCTCGACATCTCCGCCGCGGTCACCGACGGCGAGCTGGAGATCACCTGGCACTACAGCGACCAGGCCCACACTCCACACACCGTAGGGGAGTTGGCGAACGGCATGGTGGCGGCGCTGGCCGCGATCGCCGAGCACTGCGCCCGGCCCGGCGCGGGCGGCCGTACCCCTTCCGACTTCCCCCTCGCCCGTCTGGACCAAGCCGCCGTGGACCGTCTCGTCGGCGACGGCCGCGCGGTGGAGGACCTGCTCCCGCTCACCCCGCTCCAGGAAGGCATGCTCTTCCACCGCCTGGTCGGCGGCGCCGACGACGTGTACGTGGACCAGGCCGCCCTGCTCCTCGACGGCGTGGCCGACCCGCAGACGTTCGGTCTGGCCTGGCAGCGGGTCACCGACCGCACACCCGCGCTGCGGACCTCGGTCGTGTGGCAGGACGTGCCCGTACCCCTCCAGGTCGTGCACCGGGACGTACAGGTGCCCCTCACGTACTTCGACTGGCGGGACGCGGGCCCGGGGGAGCGCGCCGACCGCCTCGACCGGCTCCGCGCCGACGACCTGGCGCACGGCATCGACCTCGCCTCGGCGCCCCTCATGCGACTCACCCTGGTCCGGCTGCCCGACGCCCGGCTGCACCTGCTGTGGACCTCCCACCACCTCATCCTCGACGGCTGGAGTCTGGCCCAAGTACTGACCGAGGTGTGCGAGGAGTACGCGGCGCTCACCGCCGGCGGTGAGCCGAACCCGCCCGTGCGCCGGTCCTTCGCCGACTACGTGCGCTGGCTGGCCGACCAGGACGCCGAGGCCGCGCGTGCGTACTGGCGCGAGACGCTGGGCGGCTTCGCCTCTCCCACGCCGCTGCCCGTCGACCGGCCCCTGACCGGCACGCACGAGAGCCGGTCGGCGGACGTCCACACCGCCGAGCTGTCCGACGCGGCGTCCGCGACGCTGGCCCGCACCGCGCGCGACGCCGGACTGACCGTGAACACCGTGGTGCAGGGCGCCTGGGCGCTGCTGCTGGCCCGCCACAGCGCCGAGCCGGACGTGGTGTTCGGCACGACCGTCTCCGGCCGCCCCGACGAACTGCCGGGCGTGGAGTCGATGGTGGGCATGTTCATCAACACCGTGCCCACCCGTGTCCACGTCGACGGCCACCGCCCGGCCGCCGACTGGCTGCGCGAACTCCAGGACGTACAGGCCGAGTCGCGCCGGTTCGCCGCCGCCTCCCTGGCCGAGCTGACCGCCCTGAGCGAGGTGCCGTCCGGTACCCCCCTCTTCCACAGCATGGTCGCCTTCGAGAACTACCCCTTCGACGCGGCCCGCACCTCCGGCTCCGGAGTGCGGCTGGTGGACGTGGCCTCCCGGGACGCCACCAACTACCCGCTGGTGCTGCGCGCCTACCAGGGTGAACGGCTCGGCTTCGACCTGGCCTACGATCCCGAACTCTTCGACGCCGCCACCGTCCGGGCACTCGCCGACCGCCTCCGCCTGCTCCTCGCGGAGCTCGCCGAGCATCCCGAACGGCCGCTGCGCGCCCTGGCCCGGACGACCGCCGAGGAACGGCGGCGCATGCTGGTCGACTTCAACGGCACCGCGCACGGCCGGCCGGCGGACACCCTGGTGGACCTGTTCGAGGCCCGGGCCGCCCGCACCCCCGACGCCCTCGCCGTCACCTGCGGCACCGACCGCCTCGACTACGCCACACTCGACGCGGCGGCCGGCCGCCTCGCCCACCGGCTGGCCGAGGCCGGCGCCGGACCCGAGCGGTTCGTGGCCCTCGCCCTGCCCCGCTCCACCGACCTCGTCGTGGCGGTCCTGGCCGTCCTCAAGACGGGCGCCGCCTATCTGCCCATCGACCCGAAACTGCCCGCCGAACGCGTCGCCCAACTGCTGGACGACGCCACCCCGGTGACCCTCGTGACGACCACCCCGATGACGGCCACGGAGGCCGCCGGACGCGTACGGGACACCGGCGTCCCGCACCTCGTACTGGACGCCCCCGACGTACGGGCCGACCTCGCCCGCCGCCCCGCCACCGGACCCGCGTCGGCCCGCCGCCCCCTGCCGGAGAGCCCCGCCTACGCCATCTACACCTCCGGCTCCACCGGCCGCCCCAAGGGCGTGGTCGTGCCGCACGCCAACGTCGTGCGCCTGTTCAACCGCACGCACCACTGGTTCGGCTTCGACGAGTCGGACGTGTGGACCCTGTTCCACTCCTACGCCTTCGACTTCTCCGTCTGGGAACTGTGGGGTGCCCTGCTGCACGGCGGCCGGCTCGTCGTCGTCCCCGACGACACCGCCCGCTCCCCGGAGGACTTCCTGCGGCTGCTCGCCGACGAGCAGGTCACCGTCCTCAACCAGACCCCGTCCGCCTTCTACCCGCTGGCCCGCGCCGACGCCGAACACCCCGAACTCAGTGCCCAACTCGCCCTGCGCATCGTGGTCTTCGGCGGCGAGGCCCTGGACGTCGACCGCCTCGCCGAGTGGTACGCGCACCACCCCGACACCACGCCACGCCTGGTCAACATGTACGGCATCACCGAGACCACCGTGCACGTCACCTATGAACCACTGGACCGCACCACGGCCCGCACGGGCACCGCGAGCCCCATCGGCACCGGCATACCCGACCTGCGGATCTACGTCCTCAACGGCGACCTGGCCCCCGTGCCGCCCGGAGCCGTGGGCGAGATGTACGTGGCGGGGGAGGGCCTGGCACGCGGTTACCTGAGAAGGCCGGGGCTGACCGCCACCCGCTTCCTCGCCGACCCGTTCACGGCGTCCGACCCGATCGCGGTACCGGGGCGGCGGATGTACCGCACCGGAGACCGGGCCCGCCGACGGGCCGACGGCACGCTGGAGTACCTGGGCCGCGCCGACCAGCAGGTGAAGATCCGCGGCTACCGCATCGAACCCGGCGAGATCGAGGCCGCCCTGCACGCCCACGCGGGCGTCGGCGCGGCCGCGGTGGGCGTGTACGAGGACGGCTCGGGGACGCGCCGGCTGGTGGCCCACGTCGTCGGCCGGGGCAGCGCCGGAACGCCGGACGCCACCGAACCGTCGCCGGCCACCGCACCGCCGCCCGCCGCCGAACTCCGCGCCCACCTGGAGGGGCTGCTCCCCGCGCACATGGTGCCCGCCGCCTACGTGCCTCTGGCGGCCCTGCCGCTGACCGTCAACGGCAAACTCGACCGGCGCGCGCTGCCCGCTCCCGGACCGGACGGTTTCGCCACGGACACCGAGCGCGTCGCGCCGCGCACGCCCGCCGAGCGTGCGGTCGCCGCCGCCTGGGCGGACGTCCTCGACACCGACGAGGTGGGAGCCGACGACGACTTCTTCGCCCTCGGCGGCGACTCGATCCTCGCCGTCCGGGTCGTCTCACGGCTGCGCGCCGCCTTCGGTACCGAGGTCTCGCCCCGGCTGCTGTTCACCCACTCGACACTGTCCGCCCTGGCCGCCGAACTCGGCGACCCGGCGCAGCATGGCACCGCACCGGCCGACGTCATCCCGGCCGTGGCCCTGGACACCCCGGTGCCGCTGTCGTACGCGCAGCAGCGGCTGTGGTTCCTCGACCGGTTCGAGCCGGGCAGCACCGAGTACACGACCCTGTCCGTACTGCGCCTGCGCGGCCCGCTCGACGCCGACGCCCTGCGGGCCGCCCTCGACGGGCTGGTCGCCCGGCACGAGGCGTTGCGCACCACGTTCGCCGAAGCCGGACAGGACGGTCCGGACCACGACCGGCCGGACGGCCACGCCCGGCAGATCGTCCACCAGCCGTACCCGGTGGATCTGCCGCTGGACGACCTGGCCGGCGACCGTGACCGCCTGGACGCCCTCATCGAGAGCGAGGCGTCCGTCCCCTTCGACCTGGGCGCCGGACCTCTTCTGCGGGCCCGCCTCGTGCGCCTGGCCGAGGACGAGCACGTCCTGGTCCTCGCCGTCCACCACATCGTCACCGACGGCTGGTCGGCCGGTGTGCTGGGCCGGGACCTGGGCGAGCTGTACACGGCCGCCCACGAGAGCCGCGCACCCCGGCTGCCCCACCTGCCCGTGCGGTACGCGGACTTCGCGGCCTGGCAACGCGCCCGCACCGACGAGGTCGACGGACAACTCGCCTACTGGCGAGACACGTTGGACGGAATCACCCCGCTGGAACCGCCCACCGACCGGCCGCGTCCCGCTGTACGCAACCGGGACGGCGCCCTGGTGACCTTCACCCTCCCCGCCGCGCTCACCGAGCGGCTGCGGGAGACGGGCCGCGACGCCGACGCCACCCTCTACATGACACTGCTGACGGCCTGCACGGTCCTGCTCTCGCGCTGGGCCGACCAGGAGGACATCACCGTCGGCACGGTCACGGCGGGCCGCGAAAGGCCGGAACTCCACGACGTGGTCGGCATGTTCGTCAACACCCTCGTGCTCCGCAACCGGGTGGAGCCCGGACTGTCGTTCCGTGCGCTGCTGGAACGGGTGCGCACCAACGTCCTGGACGCGTTCGCCCACCAGGACGTGCCGTTCGAGACACTGGTGGACGCCCTCCAGCCCGAGCGCGACACCAGCCGCACCCCGCTGTTCCAGGTGATGGTGGCGCTGCACAACCTGGGCGCCGAGAACCTCGACCTGCCGGACCTGGACGTCGAACCGCTCACTCCCCCGATCCGGTACGCCGCCTACGACCTCGCCTTCGACTTCGTCGAGAACGACACGAGTGACGGTGGCGTGACCGGCTATCTGGAGTACGACACCGGCCTGTTCGACGCCGCCACCGCCGAACGACTCGCCACACGGCTGCGGTTGCTGCTGGAAGCGGCGGTGGAAGAACCGCACCGGGACGCCCGCGCGCTGCCCCTGCTGACGGCCGCCGAACAGCGGCAGATCCTCGACGAGTGGCAGGGCGGCCAACTGCCCATGCCGGACGGTGACTTCCCCGCGCTGTTCGAGGCGCAGACGGCCCGTACCCCGTACGCCACCGCCCTGGTGGCCCGGGACGGCACGCTCACCTTCGCGGCCCTGAACGAGCGGGCCAACCGGCTGGCCCATCACCTGATCGCGCTGGGTGTCGGCCCGGAGCGTGTGGTCGCCGTGCGGCTGCCGCGCACCTCGGAGCTGCTGGTGGCCGTGTTCGCCGTACTCAAGGCGGGCGGCACCCTGCTCTGCCTCGACCCGGACCTGCCCGAGGAACGCGTCGCCTTCCTCGTCGAGGACGCCGCGCCGCACACGGTCCTGACGTCCGACACCCTGCGCGGGACGCCCTGGGACGAACTGCCCGCCCACGACCCCACCGACGCCGACCGGCTCACTCCGCTGCACCCGGACAACGCCGCCTACATCGTCTACACCTCGGGCTCCACCGGCCGCCCCAAGGGCGTCACGGTGGAACACCGTCACCTGGTCAACCTCTGCCACGACCACCGGGAAGGACTCGTCGCCCCTCACACCGCCGACGGACGACGGCTCAAGGCCGCGCTCAGCGCCTCCTTCTCCTTCGACACCTCCTGGGAGGGACCACTGCTGCTCGCCCTCGGCCAGGAGGTGCACCTCGTCGACGAGGACGTACGCCTGGACCCGGAGGAGTTCTGCGCCCAGGTCGATCAGCGGGAACTCGACCTGGTGAACGTCACCCCGTCCTTCCTCCGTGAACTCACCGCCGCCGGTCTCCTCGCTCCCGGCCGCCACCACCCGCGGCTGCTGCTGGTGGGCGGCGAGGCGGTCGGCTCCGACACCTGGGCCGAACTGTGCGCCGCCCAGGACGACTTCGGCGTCACCGCGTACAACATGTACGGCCCCACGGAGACGACCGTCGACGCCGTCTACGGCCGCTGCGCCGACCACCGCGAACGTCCCGTCATCGGCCGGCCGGGCCGCAACCTGCGCGCCTACGTCCTCGACCGAACCCTGCGCCCGGTGCCGCCCGGCGTACCGGGCGAGCTGTATCTCGCCGGGGCGCAGGTCGCGCGCGGCTATCTGAACCGGCCGGGTCTCACCGCCGCCCGCTTCCTCGCCGATCCGTTCGCGGGGTGCGGTCGGTTCGGAGCGCCCGATCGCTTCGTGGCGTCCGGTCCGGCCGGGGCATCCGGTACGGTCCCGGCGCCGGGGGAGCGGATGTACCGCACCGGCGACCGGGCCCGGTGGACCGCGTCAGGGGCGCTGGAGTTCCTGGGGCGGGTCGACGAGCAGGTCAAGATCCGCGGGTTCCGTATCGAGCCCGGCGAGGTCGAGGCCGCGCTGCTCGCGCTGCCGGACGTCACCGATGCCGCCGTGACCGCCCGCGAGCACGCGGGGCGCACCATGCTCGTGGCGTACGTCGTGCCCACCGGGGAGAACGCCCCCTCCGCCGACGCGCTGCGGGTGCGGCTGCGGCGGACCCTGCCGGACCACATGGTGCCCACCGCGTTCGTGGCGCTGACCCGCATACCGCGTACGAGCGGCGGCAAGACCGACCGCCGCGCGCTGCCCGCACCGCCGGTCCAGCCCGACAGCGGCACACCGTACGTGGCACCCCGCCCGGGCGCCGAGGAACGGCTGGCCGCCATCTGGGCCGAGGTGCTCGGCGTGGACCGGGTCGGCGCGCGGGACAACTTCTTCGCGCTCGGCGGCGACTCCATCCTCAGCATCCAGATCGTCTCCCGCGCCCGCCGTACGGGCCTCGCCCTGACCACCAAGGACGTCTTCCGCCACCAGACCGTCGCCGAACTCGCCCTGCGGGTGGCCGAGTCGGAGCCCCGGCCGACGTCCGGTACGGACGACAGCGTGCCCGCCGAGGCCCCGCTGACGCCGATCCAGCGCTGGTACCTCGACCACCGGCGGCCTGGTGACACGCTGCGGTTCACCATGACCCAGCGTCTGGAACTGGCCGTCGGCACCGACCTGTCGGCCCTGGAACAGGCGGTCGACGCCCTCGTGAGCCGTCATCCCGCCCTGCGGACCCGCTTCCGGCACACCGAGGACGGCTGGTGCCAGCAGGTGCTGCCACAAGCACCGCACGCCGTGTTCACGCGCTACGACACGTCCCACCTGGACGCCCCGGAACTGGAGGCACAGGTACAGCGCGCGGCCGACGCCGCACAGCGGGCACTCGATCCCACCGAGGGCCGGGTCGTACGCGCCCTGCTTTTCGACCGGGGCCCGGAACGTTCCGCCCAACTGCTGCTCACCGTGCACCACTTGGCCGTCGACGGCGTCTCCTGGCGCATCCTGCTGGGCGACCTGGAGGCCGCTCACCGCGCCACCGAGTCCGGGCATCCCGTCGAACCTGCTCCAGCAGGCACCTCGTACGGCCGCTGGGCGCAGCGACTGGAGGAGTACACGCGATCCGGGGCCCTGGACGCCGACCTGCCGCACTGGACCCGTACCGCCGCCGCCCCTGCCGACCTGCCCGCCGGACGGCAGGGTCCCACCACCCACGGCACCGCCGCCACCGTCACCGTGGCGCTCCCGGCGGAGGAGACCGAGGCGCTGCTGCGCCGGGTCCCCGAGATCTACCGGACCCAGGTCAACGACGTGCTGCTCAGCGCGCTCGGCCGCACGCTGGCCCGCTGGTGCGGCCGTGACACGGTCCTCGTCGGGGTGGAGGGGCACGGCCGGGAGGACCTGTTCGACGACGTGGACCTGTCCCGGACCGTCGGCTGGTTCACCGCCGAGTTCCCCCTCGCCCTGACCGTCGCGCCCGACGCCGACTGGCGCGCCACCCTGCGCTCGGTCAAGGAGCAACTGCGCGCGGTGCCGCTGCACGGTCTCAGCCACGGCGCCCTGCGCCACCTCCTGCCGGACAGCCCGCTCGCCGACGCCCCCCATCCGCGGGTCGGCTTCAACTACCACGGGCGCTGGGACGCGGGCAGCGGCACCGAGGACGGTCTGTACCGGCCGGCGGCGCTCCCGCCGGCCGGCCGCGACACCGACCCGGACGACCCCCGCCCCTACCTGCTGGACATCACAGGCGTGGTCCAGGACGGGCGGCTCGAACTGGGCTGGACCTACCCGGCGGCCGTCTACGACGAGTCCACCGTGCGGCACCTTGCCGAGCAGATGTGCGTGGCGCTCCGCGACATCGTGGCCCACTGCGCGGAGCCGGACGCGGGCGGCCGTACCCCCTCCGACTTCCCCCTCGCCGCGCTCTCCCAGCAGCAGCTCGACCGGCTGGTCGGTGACGGACGGCACGTCGCCGACGTCCTGCCGCTGACACCCCTGCAGTCCGGCATGCTCTTCCACGGACTGGTCGACACCGCCGGGGCCTACTTCGACCGAACGGCCGTACGGCTGACGGGAGTCGGTGACCCGAGGGCGTTCGCGGCGGCCTGGCAGCAGGTAGTCGACCGCACCCCCGTCCTGCGCACCGACGTCCACTGGCAGGGCCTGCCGCACCCCGTCCAGGTCGTCCACCACCGCGTGGACCTGCCCGTCACCCACCTGGACTGGCGAACCCTGATCGGTGAGGAGCGCGCCGCCGCGACGGAGCGGCTGCTCGCCGAGGACCGCGCGGCGGGCATGGACCTGACGGCCGCGCCGCTCACCCGGATCACCCTGGCCGCGCTGCCCGGTGACGAGGTCCTGCTGCTGTGGTCCTCCCACCACCTCATCCTCGACGGCTGGAGCACCGGGCAGCTGCTCACCGAGGTGTGCGAGCGGTACGCCGCGCTCACCGGCGGCCGGGACAGCGCACCGCCCGTACGGCGGCCGTTCGCGGATTTCGTGCGCTGGCTGCGGGAACAGGACGAGGAGGCGGCCGAACGCCACTGGGCCGACACCCTCACCGGAGTTACCGAGCGCACCCCGCTGCCGTACGACCGCACCCCCGCCGAGGCGCACCGGGCGCGTTCGGCCCAGTCCGTCCACCACGAGCTGGACGGGGACGTGTCGCGGCGGCTGCGGGACACGGCGGCCCGCGCCGGGCTGACCGTCAACACCGTGGTGCAGGCCGCCTGGGCGCTGCTGCTGGCCCGCTACAGCGGGCGCGACGACGTCGTGTTCGGTACGACCGTCTCCGGCCGGCCCGCCGAACTGCCCGGCGTCGACACGATGATCGGCATGTTCATCAACACCGTGCCCACCCGGGTACGGGTCCGGGGCGACGGTGTCCTGTCCTGGCTGCGAGGCCTTCAGGAGGCGCAGAGCGAGGACCGGCGCTTCGACTTCCTCTCCCTCGCCCGTATCCAGACACTGACCGAAGTCCCTACCGGACAGGCCCTGTTCGACAGCATGGTCGTGTTCGAGAACTATCCGGTCGAC
Organism: Streptomyces sp. NPDC127119; assembly: GCF_042677425.1. Taxonomy (NCBI): domain Bacteria; kingdom Bacillati; phylum Actinomycetota; class Actinomycetes; order Kitasatosporales; family Streptomycetaceae; genus Streptomyces; species Streptomyces sp. NPDC127119. The sequence goes on from NZ_JBHXTO010000015.1 coordinate 36,546, forward strand.
GAGTCGGCCGCCGCCCGGACGGGTGTGGGTGTGGCCGAGGTACGCGCCGACGACGCGACGACCTTCCCGCTGTGTCTGCGCGCCCATCTGAGCGACCGGCTCGGCTTCGACCTGGCCTACGACCCCGCCTTCTTCGACCGCGTGACGGTGGAGCGGGCGACGGCTCGCCTGGCCACCCTGCTCACCCGGTTCGCCGACGGCATCGACGACATCGACGGCGGGGTCGGCGCACTCGACCCGCTCACCGCCGCGGACCGGCGCCTGCTGGAGGAGTGGAACACCACCGCCCGCACGGTGGAGCCGCGCAGCCCGGTGGACCTGTTCGCCGAACAGGCCCGCCGTACGCCGGACGCGCTCGCCCTGGACGACGGCGACCGGCGGCTGACCTACCGCGAACTCGCCGACTGGTCCGACCGGTTGGCCTCCCGGCTGCTCGCCGACGGCCTCGCGCCCGAGGCCGGGGTCGCCCTGCTCATGGACCGCTGCACCGAACTCGTCGTCGCCCAGCTCGCGGTCCTCAAGGCGGGTGGCGCCTACGTGCCGGTCGACGGCCGCGCCCCCGAGGAGCGGCGCCGGACCATGCTCGCGCAGGCGAACGTCGGGGCCCGGCTCACCACCGAGGACGTCGCCGAGGCCCGCAAGGCACCCCTGACGGACCCCGCCGGGGTGCCCGCGGATCCCGACCGGCTGGCCTATGTCATGTTCACCTCCGGATCCACCGGCCTGCCCAAGGCCGTGGCGGTACGCCACCGGGACGTGGCGTCGCTGGCCACGGACAGCCGTTTCACCGACGGCGTGTGCGCCCGCGTGCTGCTGCACTCTCCGGTCGCGTTCGACGCCGCCACCTTCGAGGTGTGGGCACCCCTGCTGACCGGCGGCTGCGTCGTCGTGGCCCCCGGGGAGACGGTCGACGCGGCGCTGCTGCGGCGGCTGATCGGTGCGGGCGCGCGCGCCGCGGCCGACGAACCGGTCGGACCCGTCGGTGACGGCGGGCGCACGGAGACCGCCGGGCGTTCCAGTGACCCCGGTCTGACCTCCATATGGCTGACCGCCGGACTCTTCCGGTTACTGGCGCAGGACTCGCCCGACTCCTTCGCGGGGCTGCGCCAGGTGTGGACCGGCGGCGACGTGGTCCCCGCGGCGGCCGTACGCCGCGTACTGGCCGCCTGCCCCGGTCTGACCGTGGTGGACGGCTACGGGCCGACCGAGACCACCACCTTCGCCACCTCCCACGCCCTCGCCGACGCGGAGACCGTCCCCGACACCGTCCCCGTCGGCCGGCCGCTCGACGACAAACGGGTCCACGTCCTGGACGCCCGGATGCGCCCCGTACCACCGGGCTGCGCGGGCGAGCTGTACATCGCCGGCGAGGGCGTCGCACGCGGCTACCTGGGCCGCCCGGGCGAGAGCGCACGCCGCTTCCTCGCCGACCCCCTGGGACCGCCCGGCGCCCGGATGTACCGCACCGGCGACCTGGCCCGGCGCCGCCCGGACGGCACGGTCGAGTTCCTGGGCCGCGCCGACGACCAGGTCAAGATCCGCGGCTTCCGGGTGGAACCCGGCGAGGTGGCCGCCGCGCTGGCGCCCCATCCCGGCGTCGTGGACGTGGCGGTGGTGGCCCGCGAGGACCGCCCCGGCGCCCGCCGTCTGGTCGCCTACGTCGTCGGCCCGGCAGGGGACGACCCGGACGAGCTGCGCGCGTACGCCCGCCGCACGCTCCCCGACTACCTGGTGCCCGCCGCATTCGTCCCGCTGACGGCCCTTCCGCTGAGCGGCAACGGGAAGGTGGACCACGCCGCGCTCCCGGCTCCGGAAGGAGACACCGGTCCGGGACAGGGCACGCGGACCGCACCGCGCACGGAGGCCGAACGCCGTACCGCCGACGTCTTCGCCGATGTGCTGGGCGGACAACCGCCGGGCGTGGAGGACGATTTCTTCGCGCTGGGCGGCGACTCCATCCTCAGCATCCGCCTGGCCGCCCGCCTGGCCGAGGAGTTCGGCACCACGCTGTCGCCGCGGGTCGTGTTCACCCACCCCACGCCCGCCGCGCTCGCCGAACTGCTCACCGGGGACCGGACCGCGGACGAAAAGGGTCCCGTCATCGCGCCGGTGGCCCGGGACACGACGGCACCGATGTCGTACGCGCAGCAACGCCTCTGGTTCCTGGAGGAGTTCGCACCCGGCGGCACCGAGTACGTCACCGCCCTGGCGCTGCGTCTGCGCGGCCGGCTCGACATCCCGGCCCTCGCGACGGCCCTGCGGAAGCTGGTGACACGGCACGAGTCGCTGCGGACCACCTTCGACACGGTGGACGGCAGGGGCGTACAGATCGTGCAGCCGCCGCAGGAAGTACCGCTGCCGCTCCACGACCTGTCCGAGCTGCCGGAGGGCGAGCGGACGGCCCGGCTGGAGAAGCGGCTCGCGGCCGACCGCGCCCTGCCCTTCGACCTGCGCGAGGGCCCCCTGCTGCGGACCGGCCTGATCCGGCTGGCCGACGACGAGCACGTACTGACGCTCACGCTGCACCACATCGTCACCGACGGCTGGTCGACCGCCGTCCTCACCGGCGACCTCGCCCACCTGTACCGGGCCGAACTGGACGCGGCCACCGAGCCTTTGCCACCCCTGCCGGTGCAGTACGCCGACTACGCCCACTGGCAGCGCACGACCAGCGGACACGAGCAGCAACTGGACTACTGGAAGGAGCAGTTGGCGGACATCGAGCCGCTGGACCTGCCCACCGACCGGCCCCGCCCGCCCCTCCGCACCCGGTCCGGTGCGACCGCCGGGCTGTCCCTGCCACCCGGCGTCGCACGCCGGCTGGGACAGGTGGGCAGGGACCGGGGAGTGACCCTGTTCACCACGCTGGTCGCCGCCGCCCAGACCTTCCTGGCCCGGCTGTGCGGCAGCCAGGACGTCACCGTCGGCACGGTCACCTCGGGCCGGGACCAGGCAGAGATCCAGCACCTGATCGGCTTCTTCGTCAACACCCTGGTGCTCCGCTCGCGGGTCGACGCCGAGCGTCCCTTCGCCGAGTTCCTGGACGACGTCCGGCGGACCGTGCTGGACGCCTTCGCCCACCAGGAGGTGCCGTTCGAGCAGGTGGTGGACGAGGTGCGTCCGGTACGCGACACCAGCCGTACCCCGCTGTTCCAGGTGATGGTCGTCCTGCAGAACACCCCGGCCGCCGGCCTGGACGTACCGGACCTGGAGGTGTCCGCCGTCGAGACGGAACTCCAGCACGCCGCGTTCGATCTCACCCTGGAGTTCGCCGAGGCGGACTCCGGCGGGCTGGACGGCCTGCTCACCTACAACACCGACCTGTTCGACGCGGCCACGGCCGAGCACCTCGCCGACCAGCTGGCCACGCTGCTGACCGCCGTGGCGGACGACCCGCACCGCGCTCTCGGCGCACTGCCCCTCGCCTCCGAAGAGGAACTGAAGGCCCTGCTGGAACAGGGGCGCGGTACGGCCCGGCCGGTACCGGCGGCGACGCTGCCGGAGCTGTTCGGGCGGCAGGTGGCCGCCACCCCCGACGCCGTGGCGCTGGAGGACACCGGACGGCAGCTGTCGTACGCCCAACTCGACCGCGCCGCCGACCGGCTCGCCCACCGGCTGATCGCCCGCGGGGTCGGCCCCGAGGACGTCGTGGCCCTCGCCCTGCCCCGCACCGCGGAGACGGTGGTGGCGCAGCTCGCGGTCGCCAAGGCGGGCGCCGCCTTCCTGCCCGTCGACCCGAACTACCCAGAGCAGCGGCGGGAGTTCATGGTCCGCGACGCGGGCGCCCGGGTGGTCCTCGACGATCCGGCCGAGATAGCGGAGATCTCGGAAACAGCGGAGGCATGGGGGGCGGGCGGCCTGGACACCGCGCCCGTCGACGCGGTCCGCGTCACCGCTCTCACCCCTGACCATCCGGCGTACGTCATCTACACCTCCGGGTCCACCGGGACCCCGAAGGGCGTCACGGTGACGCACCGGGGCCTGGCGGGCTTCGCCGAGGCCGCCGCCGAGCGGTACGCGGCGGGGCCCGGCGACCGGGTCCTGCAGTTCGCCTCACCCAGTTTCGACGCCTCCGTCCTCGAACTGTGCGTCTCTCTGCTCAGCGGCGCCACCCTCGTCACGGGGGAGGAAGGGCCGCTGATCGGCGAGCGGCTGGCCCAGGTGCTCGCGGAGCGCCGTATCAGCCACACCCTCATCCCGCCGGCCGCGCTGGCCACCGTGGCACCCGAGACCGCCGGGCACCTGCCGCACCTGCGCACCCTGATCGTCGGCGCCGAGGCCTGCCCCGCGGACCTGGTGGAGCGGTGGTCGCCCGGCCGCCGGATGATCAACTCCTACGGACCCACCGAGGCCACCGTCGTCGCCACCTGGACCGGCCCGCTGAGCCCGGCGGGCGGCGCGGGGGCCCCGCCGATCGGCCGCCCGGCCGGCGCCACCCGCGTGTACGTCCTCGACGCCGCCCTGCGGCCCGTCCCGCCCTGCGTGACCGGGGAACTGTACGTGGCGGGGCCTGGCTTGGCCCGCGGATACCTCCACCGGCCGGGCCTGACCGCCCGGCGGTTCGTCGCCGACCCGTTCGGCGCGACGGGGGAGCGCATGTACCGCACCGGCGACCTGGTGCGCTGGGGCGCCGACGGCGAACTGCGCTTCGTCGGCCGCGCGGACGACCAGATCAAGCTGCGCGGCTTCCGTATCGAGCCGGGAGAGACGGAGAGCGCGCTGCGCCGCAGCCCGTACGTGCGTGACGCGGTGGTCGTGGTCCGCTCCGACGGCCCGGACGGCCCGGAGGGCCCAGACGGTCGACAGGCCGATGGCCACGCGCGGTTGGTGGCGTACGTCGTCCCCGCTGACGACGCCGAGGGCGAGAGCAGCGACGATGGCGATGGCGATGGCGGTGGCGGTGGCGGTGGCGGTGGCAATGGCGGCGGTGGTGGTCTGCCGGTCGCCGCGCTGCGCGAAGGCCTCGCCGGGCTGCTGCCCCCGCACATGGTGCCGTCCGTGTTCGTGCCCCTGGAGCGGCTGCCCCTGACCCCCAACGGCAAGACGGACCGGCGGGCCCTGCCCGCACCCGACCCCGCGCACGGCGCCGCCCCGGCCGGCCCGCGCACCGCGCCCCGTACCGACACCGAACGCCGTATCGCGCACGTCTGGACCGACGTCCTCGGCGTGGCGGACATCGGCGTGGACGACAACTTCTTCGTCCTCGGCGGTGACTCGATCCTGAGCATGCAGGTGGTCTCCCGGCTACGGCGCGAGGGCCTGCACCTGGCCACCCGGGACCTGTTCACCCACCAGACCGTCGCCGAACTGGCCACCGTCGTCGGCACGGCTCCCCAGCACACCGATGAGGGCCCGGCGACCGGTGCGGTGCCCCTCACCCCGATCCAGGAGTGGTTCCTGAGCACACCGCGCGCCGACCACACCCACTTCAACCAGTCGGCGCTGCTGGAGCTGGACGGTACGCCCGACCCCGCCGCCCTGGAGATCGCTCTGGACGCGTTGCTGGAACACCACGACGCGCTGCGCATGCGCTTCACCGAGGACGCCGACGGATGGCACCAGTTCAATCCGCCGCCGGGAGAGCCGGGAGAGCCGGGAGAGCCGGGAGCGCCGGGATTGAGCGAGGGACTCATCGTCCGGTACGACCTGTCGGGCCTGCCGGCGGGGGAGCGGGACGCGGCCATGCAGAACGCCGCCGACGCTCTGCACACCGGCTTCGACCTGAGCCGGGGCCCGCTGCTGCGGGCGGCCCTGTTCGCCGGCTTCACCGGCGCAGACGCGGACAGGACCGCGGACGACACCTCGGCGCACCAAGCTGGCCAAGCGAATCAGGCGGGCCAAGGAGCAGGGACGGCCTTCCTCCTCCTGGTCGCCCATCACCTCGTCGTGGACGCCGTGTCCTGGCGCATCCTCGCCGACGACCTGGAAGCCGCCTACCGGCAGGCAGTACGCGGTGAGCCCGTCCGGCTGGGGGAGCGCACCACCTCGTTCCGCGACTGGGCCCACCGACTCGCCGGGCACGTCGCCGACGGCGGCCTGGACCACGAACTGGCCTACTGGGAGGACGCCGTGACCGCCGGACAGCTCCCGGCCGCCGCCGCGCCCGCCCCGGCCGCCCAGGAGGCAGGCCCGTTCACCGTCGAACTGGGGGAGGAGGACACGGAGTCACTGCTGCGCGCCGCACCGGCCGCCTACCGCACCCGCGTCAACGACGTCCTGCTGGCCGCGCTGGCCCTCGCGCTGGCCCGCTGGACGGGAGGCGAACGCGTCCGCCTGGATCTCGAAGGGCACGGCCGCGAGGACCTGCTCGACGACGTGGATCTCTCCCGCACGGTCGGCTGGTTCACCACCATCCACCCGGTCGTCCTCCAGGTCTCCGAACCGGACCGCCCCGGGCCCGACCGGAACTGGCGTTCCCTGGTGAAGTCGGTACGCCGCCAACTGCGTTCCGTACCCGGCAACGGGCTGGGCTTCGGCGCCCTGCGCACCTTCGGGCCGCCCGAGGTACGCGAACGGCTCGGCGCCGCCGCACACGGGCAGGTGGTCTTCAACTACCTCGGCCAGTGGGACGCCCGCCCGGCAGCGCCGGACGGCGGCCTCGTACGGACCGAGCACGGCTCCTTCGGCCAGGACCACGATCCCCGGGACGGCGGATCGCATCCGCTGGAGGTGGTCGGCGCCGTGCGGGACGGCCGCTTCGCGTTCACCTGGCACCACCACTCCGGGACGTACGACCCGGCGACCGTGCGCCGCGTCGCCGAGGACTTCGCCGAGGCACTGAGCCACATCGCCCGGCATGCCAGGGAAAGCCTCTGACCCCACGCACCCCCGACGCCCCGACAACCCGACGCCCCGACGACCCGACACTGGCACCACCCACGACAGGAGAGAACGACATGGACGAGAACACCCGCTACCAGGTGCTGCGCAACGACGAGGAGCAGTACTCTCTGTGGCCGGTCGACATCGAGGTGCCCGCGGGCTGGCAGCCCGTCGGCAAGGAGGGCACCGAGGAGGAGTGCTCCGCGTACGTCGACGAGGTGTGGACCGACATGCGTCCGCGCAGCCTGCGTGAGCGGATGGAGAACACGGAGGCCTGACCCGTCCGTGGCGCGGAAAGACGGGGACGGAGAGCCCTGTCCCGTCCCCGTCCCTCCGCCCTCACCCCAGGAGCCCACCGATGACACCCGTCCTGAAGACCGAACGACTGGAGTTCACGCCCTACCGCCCCGAGGACGAGACCCACTTCGTCGCCCTGCTGCGCAACGAGGAGGTGTGCCACTGGATGGGCCAGGACATGGTCCCCGAGGCCGACCTGCGTACGGCGTTCCGTACCATCCTCACCGACGTCTACCCCACGCGGCGGTTCGACGTGTGGGGAGTGTGGCGGCAGGGGACGTACATCGGCCACGCGGAGGTGAAGAAGACCGGCAACGTCGACGGTCATGAACTCATCGTCGCCCTCGCCCCCGACCACTGGGGGCAGGGCATCGGCACCGAAGCCGTGCACGGTCTGCTGCGGCATGCCTCCGACAACCTCGGGCTGACGGAGGCCTACGGCATGGTGGGCGCCGGGAACACGGCGAGCCTCGCCCTGTGCCGCCGCCTGGGCTTCCGGCACGTACGCGATGTGGTCGGCGAGGACGGCACCGTGAACCGGATGGTCGTCATCTCCGTGCCCGGTTCCTGACGTCCACCGGCCGGTACCTGACGTTCACCACCCGGTGCCTGACGTCCACCGGCCGATGGTCGGGATTCACCCCGTCGACACGGTCACCGGCGACGCGACAGGCTCCAGGCGGACCACGATCGCCTTCGACGTCGGCTGGTTGCTCTTGTCGGCCACGCTGTCCAGCGGCACCAGGACGTTGGTCTCGGGGTAGTAGGCGGCGGCGCAGCCCCGGGTGGTGGGGTAGGGGACCACGCGGAAGTCCTCGGCGCGCCGATCGGGGTCGTCGCCCCACACACTGACCAGGTCGACGTGCTGTCCCGCGGTGAGGCCCAGTGCGGCCACGTCGTCCGGGTTGACGAGCACCACCCGACGGCTTCCGTGGATGCCCCGGTAGCGGTCGTTGGACGTGTACGGGACGGTGTTCCACTGGTCGTGGGAGCGCAGGGTCTGCAGCAGCAGGTGCCCCTCGGGGGCCTGGAGCATCGCGAAGTCGTTGGCGGTGAACAGCGCCTTGCCGACGTCGTTGTGGTAGACGCCCTCGTTGACCGCGTTGGGCAGTTGGATACCGCCCGGACGTGTCACGCGCCGGTTGAAGTCGTGCAGTCCCGGGACGATCCGCGAGACGTGGTCGCGGATCGCGCCGTAGTCGGCCTCGAACTGCTCCCACGGGATGTCGGCGGCCCGGCCGTCGAGGGTGCGGCGGGCGAGCCGGCACAGAATGGAGATCTCGCTGAGCAGCAGGGGCGAGGCCGGCTGCAGCCGCCCCTGCGTGGTGTGCACCTCGCTCATCGAGTTCTCGACGGTGACGAACTGCTCGCCGTCGGCCTGGATGTCCACTTCCGTGCGGCCGAGGGTCGGCAGGATGAGCGCCGTCTCGCCGCACACGGTGTGGGACCGGTTGAGCTTGGTGGAGATGTGGGCCGTCAGACGGCAGGTGCGCATGGCCTCTTCGGTGACCTCGCTGTCCGGAGCGGCCCGGACGAAGTTGCCGGCCAGGGCGAGGAAGAACTTGATACGGCCTTCGCGCATCGCCCGGATCGTGTTCACGGAATCCAGCCCGTGGGCGCGCGGCGGGTCGAAGCCGAACTCCTCCTGGAGCGAGTCGAGGAAATCGTCCGGCATCTGCTCCCAGATGCCCATCGTGCGGTCGCCCTGCACGTTGCTGTGGCCGCGCACCGGACAGGCGCCGGTGCCGGCCCTGCCGACGTTCCCGCGCAGCAGCAGGAAATTCACGATCTCCCGGATGGTGGGAACGGCGTGCTTGTGCTGGGTGATGCCCATCGCCCAGCAGACGATGACGCGGCGGCTGCCCAGTACCTCGTCCCGGACGTGCTCGATCTCCTCGCGGGCCAGACCCGTCGCGGCGAGGATGTCGTTCCACTCGATGGTGCGGGCGTGCTCGGCGAACTCGTCGAAGCCCTTGGTGTCGCTCTCGATGAAGTCGCGGGCGACGACCTCGCCCAGCCGGGCGTCCTCGGCCTCCAGCAGCAACCGGTTGATCCCCTGGAACAGGGCCAGGTCACCACCGTTGCGGATGTGCAGGAACCGGTCGGCGATCTGGGTGCCCTTGCCGATCACCCCGCTGGGCTTCTGCGGGTTCTTGAACCTCAACAGCCCTGCTTCCGGCAGGGGGTTCACCGCGATGATGCGGGCGCCGTTGCGCTTCGCCTCTTCCAGCGCGGACAGCTGGCGCGGATGGTTGGTCCCGGGATTCTGTCCCACCACGAAGATCAGGTCGGCGTGGTGCAGGTCGTCGAGGCTGACCGTCCCCTTGCCCGTACCCAGCGTCTCGTGCAGCGCGAAGCCGCTGGACTCGTGGCACATGTTGCTGCAGTCGGGCAGGTTGTTGGTGCCGAGCGCCCGGGCGAACAGCTGCAGCACGAACGCGGCCTCGTTGCTGGCCCTGCCGGAGGTGTAGAACACCGCCTCGTCGGGGGAGTCCAGCGAGGTCAGCTCCGAGGACAGCAGGTCGAAGGCGTTGTGCCAGCTGATCGGCTCGTACGCGTCGGAGCCCGGCCGCTTGACCATCGGCTCGGTGAGCCGGCCCTGCTGGTTCAGCCATTTGTCGGAGCGTCGGCCCAGCTCGGAGACCGTGTGCTCGCGGAAGAAGTCGGCGCCGATGCGCCGTGACGTCGCCTCGTCGTTGATGTGCTTGGCGCCGTTCTCGCAGTACTCGTTGCGATGCCGGTCGCCGGGCGAGGGGTCCGCCCACGCGCAGCCGGGACAGTCGATGCCGCCCACCTGGTTCATGGTCAGCAGGGTCTCCCCGGTACGCCGTACGGAGGTCTCCTCCAGGGAGTACTGCAACGCGTGCGCCACCGCGGGGACGCCCGCGGCCCACTTCTTCGGCGGAGTCACGGTCAGAGCGTCGTTCGGCTCGTCGCCGGGGGCCTTCTTCATCGGCATTGCCTTTCAGTCACGCTGTTGTCGCTCACGGCGTCAGCCGACGGGCCAGTGGGGCACACGGCTCCGGTGCGGCCTGGGGTCCTCGGGCCGTACGCGTCCGCCGCGGATGGTGCCCCGCCAGGCCCCGCTCTCCGCGCCGAGCCCCTCGATGTACGCCTTGAAGTGCCGCAGCTCCCGCTGGACGACCCGGCCGACCAGTTCGGGGAGCCCGCCGAGGAGGGCGGTGGCGCCGGGTGAGTCGACCTCGATCCGGACGGTGACGGTCGTACGGTCCGTCGCGCCGCCCGCAGTGCCGTCCGCCGCGTCGACCGCCGTGTCGTCCGTCCTGCCGGTCGCCGTGCCGTCCGCCGCGGTGGGCCGGAACAGTACCTCGCCCTGGTGGACGAAGTGCCGTTCGAGGCTCTGCCATGTCAGATGGGAGTCGGGTTCCTGCTCGACGATCTCGGCCTGGAACTCACGGCGCACGGGACCGACCGCGAGCGTCCAGGAGAGGAGCGCCGGCCGGACCTGCTCGACCTTCTTCACCACGGTCATGAACCGGGGGAAGCTCTTGAACTGCGTCCACTGGTTGTACGCGGCACTCACCGGGACCGCGACCTCGATCGATTCCTCAACGCTGAACATGCTCCACCCATCGTCAGGCGCCGCTCGCCCCAGTCTCACCGCAGGTCCAGCGGGTCGCCACACGTCACGCCTGCTGCCGGGCGGCCGGGTACCCGTCATCAGGGACGCCTAACGCCCACGGAGGGCCCGCCGCGTACGACCGGCGGCGCCACGGAATCGCGAGAGAGTGGGTGAGCGGCAAGAAATCCCCCGTCGCACACCCGACCGGGGTGCGGCGGCCGGGAGCGGCCGGTGGACGCCGCCGAACACCTGCCGCAGGCGTCCGCTGCAGCGTGACGCAGGGGCGGTCAGTGGCCCCCTCGGTTCTCCACGCAGGGGCCTGTTCCCGGCTGGGGTTCGGCGTAGGCGCCGTGCACCTCGCTGGTCAACTCGTCCTTCGTCACGTACCCGGACACGCACACGACTCCCGTGTGGACGCTGTAGAACCCGTTGCCGATGTGGACACCGTGCTCCTTACCGCAGCCGAGGCGCTTCAGCGCAGCGGCGATCCGCTGTTCGGCGAAGACGCCGTACGCGCCGGAACCGCCCTCCTCCCGGACCTTCTCCAGCTCCCTCCGGATGAGCACGGCCGAGGCCTCTCCTTGGGCGCGCTTGGCTTCGGACAGGGACCCTTGCATGCGGTAGGCGTGATTCTCGGCGTAGTGGGGAGGGCGGTCCGCGTTCTCTCCCGAACCCTCTCCCGAACGTTCGCCGTCCCCGCTCGGGCGGGGCGAGGACGGCAGCGCGGTCGGTGGATCCTCGAGCTTCTCTGCAGGCTGCGCGCACTTCGGCCGGGGAGGGTACGAGGCCGGGGCACTGGCCGACTGCGACCGACCGCCCTGCTGGGTGCCGCACGCGGTCATGGTGGTCGCGACGAGGGCGGCTGCGATGACCGACCGTCCGAGGAGTCTGGGCATGGACATGGTGGAAGTTTGAGGCCTTGGGCAGGGGGTGTCATGAGTGGAGGTACTCATGACGACGGCGGGCTTCGTGACGGGGCAGTGAAACCACCGGCCCACGCCTCCCGATCGAGAAGCGTGAGCCGGTGAACGTACGGAGTGCTCTCTGTCCTACCTGAGACGGAGAAGCACTCGCCCTACTTGAGAGTGATCGCGTACACCTGCACCCGAGGATCGTTCTGCAGGCCGATGGAACGCACCGTCTTCGACGCGTCCAGGTCCGCCGAGGCGCCGAACAGCCGTACCGGCGGACCGTCCACGCCCTGCCCGCGCTTGATCCGGTGCGGCATCTCCAGCACCACCGAGCTGCCCTGCGGTGTGGATCCCGCCCAGTCGCCCACGGGGACGGGCACTTCGGCGGTGGTTCCGTCGGTGTAGCGGACGGTCAGCGCGGTCGTCACCGGGCCGTGGTGGGCCACGGCGACCACGCGCAACGCGCCGTACGAACCGGCCGGAAGCAGCATGGACTGACCGCGGGCCTCGACGAAGTTCTCGGCCGTGCCGGACGGATCGGGAGCGTCGTAGGTCACGCCGCCCCAGACGACCGGACCCGCCGCGGGCAGCAGATCACCGTCGAAGCTCCAACCGCCGCCGTCGAAGTCGCCCTGGTCGGAGGCCGCGACGGTCGCGGTTCCGTCGTGGTTCACCTCCTTGCCGAGGTCCACGGCGCACTGGCCGTCGATGTCCGGCGCGCAGCGGGCCGCGGCGCGCACCTCGATGGTCGCGACCCGTTCGACGCTCTTCACTCCCTTCGCGCCCGCCGTGATCCGCACGCTGTACGAACCCGGAGCGGTCCCGGCCGGCACGTTCACGTCCACCGTCGCGGTCCGCTGGACCGGAAGACGGTGGGACTGGAGGGAGAAGGAGTCCGAAGCCTTCGCGGTCCAGCCGCTGGGGGCCTTCGCGTCGACGCGCACCCGGAGTGTGCCGGGGGACTGGCCCAGCACGTCCAGCTTCAGGCGGACGTTCTGCGCGCTGTCGGACGTCGGCAGGACGTCGGAGGCGGTGCGCAGCGAGGCGTCGAGGTTGCGGCGGGAATCGGCTGCCGCGCGGTTCACGGACGGCGGCTCGTCGCCCTTGCCCGTACCCCATGCCGACGGCTTGCCGGCCATCTCGAAGGCGAGGTTTCCGCCCTTGGCGACCGCGTCCCAGTCCAGCCAGGTGGCGCGCAGGTTCTTCCCGCCGAACTTCGCCTGCTTCACATAGCGTTGGGCGTCGCTCGTACCCGGTGCCTTGACGGTCAGGGTGCCGCCCTGCTCCTTCCCGTAGGCGCCGATGCGGATGACCGCCGAGGGGAACTGCGGGCTGGAGACGGTGAGGAAGTCGCCGCCGTTCGTCGTCGGGTACAGGCCCAGCGACGAGAAGACGTACCAGGCCGACATGGTGCCCAGGTCGTCATTGCCGGTCATGCCGTCGGGCCCGTCCGTGAAGAGCGTCATCGCGGCGCGGACCACGGTGGCGGTCTTGGCGGGTGCGCCGGCCCACAGATACATGTACGGGGCGTGCAGGTCCGGCTCGTTGTTCGGGTTGTAGGTCGACTTCCCGTAGTAGTCGTACGGCGCCGAGATCCAGTCCTCGCGAGCGGTCCTGGCCGGGTCGGCGAGGAGCTTGTCGTAGGCGAAGAAGGAGTCGAGCCGCTTCTCCGTCGCGCGCTTGCCGCCCATCAGGGAGACGAGCCCGGCGGGGTCCTGGGGCGCCAGCCACTGGTACTGGTAGGCGCCGCCCTCATGGAACTGGTGGCCCGCTTCGACGGGGTCGTACGGCGTCAGCCAGGTGCCGTCGGTCGTACGCGGCCGGAACTGCTGGATGGAGGAGTCCCACAGGTTCCGGTACCACTGGCCGCGCGCCGCGAACATCCGGGCGTCCGCGCTGTGTCCCAGCCCCTTGGCCATCAGCGCCAGCGACGCGTCCGCAGCCGCGTACTCCATGGTCGCCGAGGCGGGATGACGGCAGTCGTTGTCACCGCCCTTGTCCGCGCAGTCCTTCCCCGGCTCCAGCCCGCTGGGCAGATAGCCGCGCTTCTGGTACGCGTCCACTCCCGCACGGCCGTTGTAGGGGGAGTCGGCCGGTGGCGTACTCGTCGCGTTCTTCCTCAGCAGCGCGTACGCCTCCTTCTCGTGGCCCGCGAGCAGTCCCTTGGACCACGCCTCGACGAGGAAGGGGGTCACCGGGTCGCCGGTCATGATGTTGGTCTCGCTGTTGGCGAGCGACCAGCGCGGCAGCCAGCCGCCGTCCCGTCCGATCGCGACGACCGACAGCGCGACATCACGGGCGACCTTCGGCTGCAGCATCTGGAGCAGTTGGTTCTGCGGCCGGTGGGTGTCCCACAGGGACAGGTTCTGGTACGGCGTGAACCCCGACGCGACATGGTTCTTGCCGTCGAATCCCGCGTACCGGCCGTCGACGTCTCCGGCGAGGTTCGGGTGCAACTGCGCGTGGTAGAGCGCCGTGTAGAACGCGCGCTGCCGCTCGGCCGACCCGCCGCCGATCTTGACGGCGTCGAGCTGCCGCTCCCAGGTCGCGTGCAGCGCCGCCCGCGTGGCGTCGAAGTCGTACGAGTCCTGCGTCTCCGCCTTCAGATTCGCGCGGGCGCCGTCGAGGCCCGTGTAGGAGAGCCCCACCTTGACGACGACGTCACGGTCGGCGTCGGCGTCGAAGGTCACCCAGGCGCCGTTGTCGCCCTCGCCGGCCGCGTCCCGTTCACCGGGGGTGGGAGTGGTTCCGCGCCAGGCGCCGTGCGAGGTGAACGGCCGGTCGAAGGTCGCGGTGAAGTAGACGGTGTGCTTGTCCTTGCCCGCGCAGAAGTTGCCCGCTTCGACACGGCCCTCGACGGTCCGGTCGCCGACGACATGCACTTCCGAGCCGTAGACCTTCTGGTTGGCCCGGCCCGTGTTGAACAGGACGTTGGCGCGGTCGGTCGACGGGAAGGTGTAGCGCTGCCACCCCGTGCGGGAGGTCGCCGTCAGCTCCGCGTCGATGTCGTACGTCTTCAACCCGACGCGGTAGTAACCGGGTTCGGCGTCCTCGTCGTCGTGCGAGAACGTCGACCGGTAGGAGTTCGGGTCGACGTTGTCGACCGCTCCGGTCGTCGGCATGATCGGCAGCTCACCCATGACGGAACAGCCGACACCGGAGAGATGGGTCTGGCTGAACCCGTGGATCTTGTCCTGCTGGTAGTCGTAGCCGCCCTGGCCACCGGTGTCGGGGCTGACCTGGACCATGCCGAAGGGAGCGCTCGCGCCGGGGAAGGTGTTGCCGAAGTTCTGGGTGCCGATGAACGGGTTGACCAGGGAGGTCGGTTGGGCGGCTGCCGCCGGTGCCTGGGCGACGGCCGGCACCGGAGCCAGCGCGCCCCCGGCAACGAGCAGCGTGGCAAGGGCTGTTGAGGCGCGATGACGCAATCGGTGGAGGGATCTGTGCATGGAAGCGGGCTCCTGTTCCTCACTCTTCATGTGCTGCGCACGGAAAAAAGCGCCGACCCGAAAGGGCCGGCGCTCGTGTACGTGTGTGCCTCGGGCGCGGGAATTCAGCACAGGAAGGAAGCGGTGTGCAGGTCATCGCGTCGAGCCCCCCTCGCAGCGCAATCGACGGCATCCGGCTGGCTGGAAGCGGACTAGATCACGCGTCTGACATCGTTGTCAAGAGTTCTGACGCGGACCGGTGGGGGTGCGTCGGAATGCGGCTGCCCGGGGGTGGTTGATGGCCGATGGGCGAGGGGTGGGCGAGGGGTGGGCGGCCGGAGGCCGATCGATGAGCGGCCGGTGGGCGACCCGTGGGCGATCGATGAGTGGTCGGCCGCGGCCCGCCCGTCGAGCGCCTGCCCGTCGAGCGTCTGGGGACGATGGACGGGCGGCGTGTGGCGGGCGATGGTTGGCGGCTGCGGGCTGCGGGCTGCGGGCTGCGGGTGCCGAAGCCGAGTGCCGATGCGGGGTCGGGGGTGAGGACGGTGTTCCGCTCGTGCCGCTGGTGCCTCCCTCCCCGCAGGGTCACGTCTGGGGGAAGGCGACGGGCTGTTCGGGGGTGCGGCGCGCGCGGAGCCACTGGGCGAGCAGGGCGAGGGCGGCGAGGAAGGCGACCGTGGCGGCGTAGGCGACGGACGTCTCGTGAAGTCCCGTATGCGTGGCGGCGATTCCGGCGACGACGGCGGGAACGCTGAAGGACAGGTAGGAGATCACGAAGGCCACGGAGAACAGTTCGCCGCGTTCGGAGGGTGCGGCCATACGGGCCAGCGTGCCGAAACTGGCGAGGGAGGAGGCGCCGAATCCGACCCCGGCGACCACCGTGCCGAGTGCCGCGGTGAGCAGCGAGTCCTCTTCGACCCCGGTCAGGGCGATGACCGTGCCGGTGAGCAGGAGACCGGCGCCGAGGGCGAGGGTGCGGGCGGCCGGCCAGCCGCGCAGCGCGATCGCGGTCAGGCAGGCCGGTACGGTCAGCAGGGTGACCACCAGACCGCCGACCACGTGACTGGAGAGGCCGAACAGGCCCACGGCGACCGACGGTCCGAGCGAGAGGTACAGGCCGCCCAGCGCCCAGCTCGCGACGAGGATCGGTACCAGGCGCAGCAGGTCCGCCCGCAGATGGGGTGCCACCTTGAGGCGGGGCTGGAGCGAGCGGGCGGCTCCGGGTCGCCGTAGCGACGTCTCGGGCAGTGCCGCGACCACGGCCGCGGCCAGGACGAGGCCCGCCAGCAGCAGCACGTACACGAGGCGGGTCGGGTGGGGGCCGTACTCGACGAGGAAGCCGCAGCCCAGCGCGCCGAGCCCCAGCCCGAAGGTGGGTGCGGCGCCGGTGACGACGCCGGCGCGGTGGGGCGCGTGGGTGGGGTTCAGGTCGGCCAGGGCCGCGCCGAGTGCCGTCATCGCGGCCCCGGTGGCGATGCCCTGGACCACCCGTGCGGTGAGCAGGAGGGACACGCTGTCCGCGACGAGGAAGAGTGCCATCGACGCGGCTTCCAGCGTGATCGCGGAGAGCAGTACCGGGCGGCGGCCGAGGTGGTCGGACAGGGAGCCGAGCACCAGCAGTGCCGCGATCATCCCGAGTACGTAGACGGCGAACACCGTGGTGAGGGTGGTCGCGGAGAAGTCCCAGCGCTGCTGGTAGACGACGTAGAGGGGGGACGGCGCGCTGGACGCGGCCATGAAGAGGACGAAGACGACGGCGATGGCGGCGAAGGCGGTCGGCCGGTTGAGCTCGCGACGCCTTCGGCGGGGCGGGGCGGTATCGGGCGGGGGCGGTATCTGGTTGTCGCTGTCGGGCAAGGCGGAGACGGACACGACTCTCTCCAAACGCAGTGATCGATGCGTTAAGGACGCTACCACTAACGCAACGATCAGTGCGATAATTTCCCCATGGTTGACGCTCAAGCTCAGGTACGCCCCGGCGGTCGCTCCGCGAAGGTCCGCGCCGCCGTGCACCACGCCGTCGCACAGCTCCTCGCGGAGGAACCCGCGGAGGCCCTGACGATTCCCGCCGTCGCCGCCCGCGCGGGCGTGCACCCGACCACGGTGTACCGGCGCTGGGGCTCACCCGCCCAGCTCCTGGGCGATGTGGCCACCAGCCGGTTCAGCGGTGACGTCGTCGTGCCCGACACCGGGACGCTCACCGGCGACCTGGAACGCTGGCTGGGGGACGTGGCCACCGACCTCAGGGACCCCGACACCCTCGCGCTCATGCGCGCCACCATCGGCTCGGGGCCGGACGGCGGCTGCGCCTGCATCGGGGACCGTCACGAGCAGCTGAGCGCCATCATCGAGCGCGAACGCTCCCGCGGCGGCCGTGCCCCCTTGGTGGAGAACGCCGTCGACTTCCTGCTCGGACCGCTGTACTACCGCGCCATCTTCAGCGCCCAGCCGGCCTCCAGCGACTGGGCACGGGAACTGGTGGCCACCTTCCTTGCGGCGTCCGAGGCGCTGGCCTGAACGAGGAGTGAGGGCCGCGCGGCACCGCACCCTCGGCCCGGCCTCCCTTCGCTCCGGCCGCGCCGCCGGTGCGACCTGCGTGCCGGGCTCCTTGCCTGTCTGCCGGGGGAGGCCCTGTCGTACCCCCCGCTCGTCATCCCCCGGCACACCTCGGCCTGCCTCCGGCCGGCGCCGAGGTGCAGGGTTGATCGTGTCCCACCAAGTCCCACCAAGTCCCACCGAGTTCCGGCGCCTGCCGGCCACTCCAGGCCGGTCCCGTCGCGGCTCCGCTCCGATGGCGGACCCTGCGTCGGCGGGAAACGGTGGACGTGATGAGCGGCGACACGCCTGGTCGGAGCCGTCGGCTCCCGGCCTGGCACGCGTCGCACGCGGGAAGGAACGACGATGACGGACTGGAACAGCTCGGATCTGGAGAAGATCGCCACGGCCGAGGAACTGGACCTGGCATCCGAACGGTCCAACGGCACTCTGCGCGACCCGGTGACGATGTGGGTCGTCCGTTCCGGCGACCGGCTGTACGTCCGCTCGGTCAAGGGCACGGGCGGCCCCTGGTACGAAGGAGCGCAGGCCCGCCATCAGGGGCGTATCGAAGCGGGCGGCGTCCGGCGGGACGTCACCTTCCAGGAGGCCGATCGCGAGGAGTATCGGGGCGTGGACGCCGCCTACCGGGAGAAGTACGGGCGCTGCACGACCATCGTCGAGCACGTCCTGACCGAGCGGGCCCGCGCCGCCACCCTGCGCCTCGAACCCCGCTGACCGGACCGCACCGGAACGGACCGCACCGCACCGGACCGCCCCCGGCGGCATCGGGACGGACGGCGTCCACCGGCCCCGGCGATCCACCGGCCCCGGCCACCACCAGCCCTGGCGATCCTCCGGATCGCAACCCGACAGGAGAAGCACGCAATCATGAAGTACATCAAGCTCGGTGACCTACAGGTCTCACGTATCGGTCTGGGCGCGATGGGCATGTCCCACGGTCTGACCGGTGCCGGAAGCGATGACGCGGAATCCGTCCGCACCATCCACCGCGCCATCGATCTCGGCGTCACGCTGATCGACACCGCGGAGATCTACGGCCCCTACATCAACGAAGACCTGGTCGGCCAGGCCTTGAAGGGCCGGCGCGATCAGGTCGTGCTCGCCACCAAGTTCGGCATGATCGACCACGGTGGCGCCGGCGCCTGGAACCTCAACTCCGGCCCCGCCAACATCCGTACGTCCGTCGAAGGCTCCCTCAAACGGCTCGGCACCGACCACATCGACCTCTACTACCAGCACCGCGTCGACCCGAACACCCCCGTGGAGGAGACCGCGGGCGCCGTCGCCGAGCTGATCGCCGAGGGCAAGGTCCGCCACTTCGGGCTCTCCGAGGCCGGACCGGACACCATCCGTCGTGCCCACGCCGTCCACCCCGTCACCGCTGTGCAGTCCGAGTACTCGCTGTGGACGCGCGGTATCGAGGAACGAGTCCTGCCCGTCCTGCGGGAACTGGGTATCGGACTGGTGCCGTTCGCGCCGCTCGGGCACGGTTTCCTCACCGGTACCGTGCGCAACGAGAGCGACTTCGAAGAAGGAGACTTCCGGCGCGGGAACCCGCGCTTCACCGGCGAGAACTTCCGGCGGAATCTGGCGCTCGCGGACGAGGTCCAGGCCATCGCCGCGGAGGTGGCTGCCACCCCCGCACAGGTCGCCATCGCCTGGCTCCTCGCACAGGGCGACGACATCGCCCCCATCCCCGGCACCAAGCGCGTGACCCGTTTGGAGGAGAACACCGCCTCCGACAGCCTCCAACTCGGCGCCGAGGTCTTGGCGAAGCTCTCCAGTCTCCCGCCGGCAGCCGGAGACACCCACACGGAGGCGGGCCTCAGCATGCTGGAACGCTGACCCGCTTCCAACCCCCCACAGGGCCCGGAATCACCTGGCACCGAACCTGGCACCGAACCAGCTGGCACCGCACGATCAGGCGTCCAGGCGCCGCGCGCTGAGCCAGCTGACCATCTTCGGGTCGTGGTGGTCGAAGAACAGCGAACTGCCGGTGTCCAGGGTGGCGATGGAGGCCATCTGCTCGTCGGTGAGCTCGAAGTCGAAGACGTCGAGGTTCTCGGCCATCCGGTCGGCACGGACGGACTTGGGGATGGCGACGACTCCGCGCTGGGTCAGCCAGCGGAGCACGACCTGCGCCACCGACTTGCCGTGCTGCTCGCCGATACCGCGCAGGACCGGATTGCCGAAGAGGTCGTTCTTGCCCTCGGCGAAGCCGCCCCACGACTCGATCTGGACGCCGTGCTCGCGCATCAGCTCCTGGTAGTCGGCGCGCTGGAAGAACGGATGGGTCTCGATCTGGTTGACCGCCGGGGTGACCTCGTTGTTGATGATGAGGTCGAGGAGCCGGTCCGGGTAGAAGTTGGAGACACCGATCGCCCTGCTCCGGCCCTCCCGGTGCAGGTCCTGCATGGCACGCCACTGGCCGTACACGTCACCGAAGGGCTGGTGCATCAGGTACAGGTCGACGTGGTCCAGGCCGAGCTTGCCCAGCGACGTCTCGAAGGCGCGCTTGGTGTTCTCCTCCGCGGGAGCGTCCTGGACGTACAGCTTGGTCGTGACGAACAGGTCCGCGCGCGGAATGCCGCTGCTCCTGATCGCGCGGCCGACGGCCTCCTCGTTCTGGTACGAGGACGCCGTGTCGAGCATCCGGTAACCGGCGGACAGGGCGTCGGATACGGCTCGCTCGGTCTCCTCCGCGGGGATCTGGAACACGCCGAAGCCGAGGATCGGCATCTCGATGCCGTTGTTGAGGGTGACGGTCTGCATGGGGTCTTCCTTACTGTTCTATGCGGGTGCGGGTGCGGGTGCGGCTCCCGGCGCGGCTACGGCCTGGGCGCCCCCAGCCGGCGGGACGCGTTCAGCACACCACTGGCGACGCCGGCCCGCTCGGCGGGTACCGCAACCATCAGGCCGGCCGGTGACCACCGGAACCCGACTGCCGAGCCTTGCGCCTTTTCCTCCCAGGTGGCAGGCCGAGTCGTGCCGGGGAGCGGCGTTCAGGGGTGTGACAGGGCCCCCCTTCCACCTGCCACGCAGGTCAGCGCGGTGTGAGACTGGCGGTATGGCATCCGAGCAGAGCACCAGCAGGAGCGCCGACCTGGAACTGGGCCGGTTCCTGCACGCGCGACGCAACCAGACCCGCCCCGAGCAGGTGGGTCTCACCAAGGGCACCGGCCTGCGCCGCACCCCCGGGCTGCGCCGCGAGGAACTGGCCACGCTCGCCGGCATCAGCATCGACTACTACGTCCGTCTGGAGCGCGGCAAGGAGACCCGCCCCAGCCCCGCCGTGCTGGACGCCCTCGCCCGCGCCCTGCGGCTCGACGACGCCGAGCACCAGCACCTGCGCGAGCTGGCCGCTCTGGCCGCGCGGTACGCCGCAGAACCGGCGCCGCCCACCAGCCCCACCGTGCGCCCGCACCTGGAACTGCTCCTGGAGACCATGCGGCCCAATCCGGCCTACATCATCAGCCGCAGCATGGACCTGCTCGCCTGGAACCCCGGCGGACTCGCCCTGTACGCGGGCCTCGCCGACTGGCCCGCCACCCAGCGCAACCTCGCCCGCTACCTCTTCCTCCACCCCACCGCGCGCACGCTCTTCCCCGACTGGGACCACCAGGTCCGCGGCTGCGTCGCCCGGTTGCGCGCCCTGGCCGGCACCGACCCGGATGCCTCCGACCTCACCGGCCTGGTGGGCGAACTCCTGCTCAAGAGTCCGGACTTCGCCACGTTGTGGGAGCGCTACGAGGTGGCCGGACGCAAGAAGGTCCACAAGACCTTCCATCACCCCCAGGTCGGTGACCTCACCCTCAGCGCCCAGAGCATGCACCTTGAGGGCACCCCTGGCCTGCGACTGAGCGCCTACGCGGCCGATCCCGGCACTCCCGACCACGACGCCATGCTCCTGCTCGACATGGCAACGGAACGCTCGGCGGAGCAGCCCGATCCGCAGCCGGATCCGCAGATCGAACAGCAGCCACGTCGACAGTCCTGACGAACCCTCCGAGTGCCGCGTCCGGCTGCCTTGTCGTCGACACGGGTGCTGCCGCGTGGGCTCAAGGGCCGGACGACGTGGGTTCGTCCTGCGAGCGCGGGTTCGACGCATGCGAGGTCGGCTGCGAGCCGAGCAGGTCGAGGAGGACGAGGGCGTCATGGTCAGGGGTGCCCGGCTCGGCGTAATAGGTGATGAGCCGATGGCCCGGCGTGCCCTCCACCTCCATGCACTGGTGGCCGAGAGTGAGGTCCCCGACCTCGGAGTGGCGAAAGGTCTTACGGCCGTGCGGAGGAGCCTGGATGTCGTAGCCCTCCCACAAGGGGGCGAACTCCGGGCTCTTGAGCAGGAGTTCACCCGCCAGCCGGGCCAGGTCGGGGGCATCGGGGTCCGTGCCCGCCAGGGCACGCAGCCGGGCGACGCAATCGCGGACCTGGTGGTCCCAGTCGGGGAAGAGAGTGCGTGCGGCAGGGTGGAGGAAGAGGTGACGGGCCAGGTTGCGCTGCCGGGTCGGCCACTCCTCGATCCCGGTCAGCAGCCGCAGCCCGCCGGGGTTCCAGGCGAGCAGGTCGCCGGTGCGGCCGACGATGTGCGCGGGATGCGGCCGCAGGCTCTCCAGCAGCAGCCTCACACCCGGCCGTACGGTCCTGCTGGGCGCCGCCGGAGGCTCCGGCGCGGCGCGCGAGGCGAGGACGGCAAGACCGCGCAGGTGCTCGTGCTCGTCCTCCCCCAGACGCAGAGCCCGAGCCAGCGCATCGACGGCGGACGCACTGGGCCTGGTCTCCTTGCCGCGCTCCAGACGCGTGCAGTAGTCGACGCTGATGCCGGCGAGGCCGGCCAGTTCCTCACGGCGCAGCCCGGGCGTGCGGCGCGGGCCCGGGCCGACGGTGAGACCGGCCTCGACCGGGCTGATCCGAGCCCGACGGGCGCGCAGGAAGCGCCCCAACTCGGTTCCCCCACGGGGCTGCCCAGGCGTCATGCTCGTCATGCTCTTGAGTGTGCGGGCGCGGACGACCTGCCGGTAGGCGCGTGAGGGGCCCTGACGTACCCCGGAACGCGGTTACCCCGCACAGTGCGGTCTGGCACGCAACACGCGACACACGGCCGAGGTACGGGTCCCCGGACGCGCCCCGCGACGCGAACTTCCAGCACACGGAGGGAGACCGCGCGGTCTACAAGATCCAGTCGGGCACGTACACGTTCACAACCCAGGGCGTACGAACAACCGCACAGCTACCCCGCACCCCCTGAGGGGCGCGAGGAACGCCGCGAGGACCCGCACGCTATAAACGAACGCCCGGCCCCACCCCCTGAGGGGCGCGGGGAACGGCGCGAGCAACCGACGAGGACCCGCGCCCTACAAACGAACGCGCGGCCCCGCCTCCCCAGGGGCGCGGGGAACTGCGCGATCAACCCCCACCGGCCGACGGTTCGCGACGAGCCCGAGCCGGCCGGAGGCAAACGGCGGCTGACAGCGGCGCGTTCGGCAGCCCAACAGGCCCTGCCGAACGGGACGTTCAGCCGCGCAGTCGCGGACCTTCGGCATCCGGTGCGAAGCGCCCCACGGGCGGAGAGTGAGAGGTGTCAGAAACCGACGGGACCAACCTCGAAGGGATCACCACCATGGCCGTGCACGAGCACCCTCATCGGAGTCCGGGCTTCCCTCTGCGGTCGTCGCGGAAGAACCGGACCCCATCCGCAGCCGGGGACGCGGTGTCGATGCTTACCGACACGCACACCGCACGTGCCTACGCCTTCGCGTCGCTGCGTCTGCTGACCGGGTTCGTCTTCCTGTGGGCGTTCCTGGACAAGACGTTCGGCTTCGGTTACGCGACGCCGTCCGGCAAGGGCTGGATCGACGGCGGCTCACCGACCAAGGGATTCCTCAGCAGCGTGGCCGTCGGGCCGATGGAGTCCACGTTCCACGAGTGGGCCGGGGCCTCCTGGGCCGACTGGCTGTTCATGCTCGGCCTGCTGGGCGTGGGGATCGCCGTCACCGCCGGTGTCGCACTGCGGCTGGCCGCGCTGGCCGGGAGCGCGATGATGGCGCTGATGTGGATCGCGGAGTGGCCGCCGGCGAAGCATCTGTCCGACGGCGCGCCGAGCATGTCGACGAATCCGTTCGTCGACTACCACGTGATCTACGCCGTGGCCCTGATCGCCCTCGCGGTGGCCGGTGCCGGTGCCACCTGGGGTCTGGGCAGGATCTGGGCGCGGATCCCGGTGGTCCGCGACCATCGCTGGCTGCGGTGACCGCGAGGGACGCGGCGGACCCCCACGGGCCCGCCGCGTCCGCCGGTCGAGGGGCCGTTCGGCCCGAGCCGGGGACCAACGGGCCCCGCGCCACGACACCTCCCTCCCTCAAAGCTGGAAGCACCTCACCCCTCAGGAGGCAGCATCATGGTCCGCACAGTTGTCGCAGGTCTCGACGGATCGGCCGAGAGCCTCGCCGCCGTCGAGTGGGCCGCCCGCGAGGCGAAGCTGCGGGGCCTGCCGCTCAAGCTCGTCCACGTCTGGGAGCCGGTCCCCGAACCCATCGCCCAGGCGCCGCTCGTCGGCGCCGAGACACAGCAGCACTGGACCGAGCGCATTCCGCGCGAGGCCACCGAAGGCGTCCGGCTGCGTCACCCCGGCGTGGACGTCAGCGCGGAACAGTTGGCCGGCCGTCCCAGCGACGTGCTGATGCGGGCGGCTGAGGACGCCGAACTGCTGGTCCTCGGCTCCCGGGGGATGAGCGGCATCGGAGGCTTCCTGCTGGGTTCCGTGGGTCTGGCCGTCGTGGCCCGGACGGAGCGGCCCGTGGTCCTGGTCCGGGCAGGGGAGCAGGCGGCCGACGAGCACACGATGGACCTGTCCGGCATCCCCTCCGCCGCGAGCCCCTTCCGGCCGGTGCTCCTCGGGCTCGACACCGACAGCCCGCACGACACGGTGATCGAGTTCGCGTTCGACATCGCGCTACGGCGGCAGTCGGGCCTGCGGGTCGTCCACGGCTGGAACCCGCCGCCCTACTACGCGTACGGACTCCCGACGGACCTCGGGCTCCATGAGGAGCTGGCCAAGCAGCGGGCCGCGGCCCTCACCGAGGTGCTGCGCCCGTGGCGGCTGAAGTTCCCCACCGTCGAGGTCGTCGAACGCTCCCGCTACGGCAGCGCGGCCCAGCACCTGGTGGACGCGTCCCGCGAAGCCTCCCTGCTCGTCGTCGGCCGGCGGATCCGCCGCAGCTCCTTCGGCGCGCACACGGGCCCCGTCACGCACGCCGTCCTGCACCACGCCACGGCCCCGGTCGCCGTCGTGGCGCACGGCTGACGCGTACGGCGGAGCAGGAAACGATCATGGACGTCGGGGTCTCGGCCGGAAATGTTCGCCGGAGCACACGTGAGGTGATGTTTCCGGGGTAAGCGACTTCCGGTAAGAGCGCTTCGGCAGTGAGGCGGAACGTATGAATCTGGCTGAGCAGGAAAAAGGCCGGCAACGACTGATGGACACTTCCGCAGCGGTCACCGCTGTGGTCGAGGGCACTGCGGGGATCGGTGATTCCCGTGACGTGGCCCGTAGATTCTTGGAATCTTTGCAGGTCGAGCATGGGGTCTTGGTGTCCTCGCGGGCGACCGGAATGGTTCAGCTGGTGGTGTCCGAGCTGGTGACCAACGCCCGTAAACACGCTCCGGGTCCCTGCGTGATGACCCTGGAAGCCGGCGAAGGAGCCGTCGCCGTGACGGTGTGGGACAGCGGCGCCACCTTGCCGCAGATCCTGCCACCGAACCCCGCCCGGATCGGACAGCACGGTCTGGAGATCGTCATGGCGGTGAGCCGGAGCTTCGAGATCCACCGCGAGCCGGTCGGCAAGCGTATCCGGGCCTCGATCGTCCTCGCCGACGACCCGGGCGGTGACGCGGCCGGCCATCAGCCGATGTGAGCACGGCCGTGGGCCGGCACCGGTACCGGCCGCTCGTTCAGATGGTTGCCGCGTGGTCGGGGACGTACGTCTGCAGATCGCGCGGCGGTCGCTCGTAGCCCGTCGAAGGCGGTCGCTTCGGCAGCTCCAGTACCGGCGGTGGCACGTCGTGGTAGGGCAGCGACCCCAGTAGGTGGGCGATCATGTTGAGGCGGGCCCGGCGCTTGTCGTCGCTCTCGACGACGAACCAGGGCGCCTCGGCGATGTCCGTGTGGACCAGCATCTCGTCCTTGGCCCGTGAGTACGCCTCCCAGTGGGTGATCGACTCCAGGTCCATCGGTGAGAGCTTCCAGCGCCGCACCGGATCGTCGAGCCGGCGCCGGAACCGGTCCTCCTGCACGGCGTCGCTCACCGAGAACCAGTACTTGCGCAGCACGATTCCCTCCTCCACCAGCATCCGCTCGAAGATCGGACACTGGCGCAGGAAGAGCTGGTACTCCTGCTTCGTGCAGAAGCCCATGACGTGCTCGACCCCGGCCCGGTTGTACCAGCTGCGGTCGAACAGGACGATCTCCCCGGCCGCGGGAAGGTGCTCGGCGTAGCGCTGGAAGTACCACTGGGTGCGCTGCCGCTCGGTCGGCTTGGGCAGGGCCACGATCCGGGCGACCCGCGGATTGAGATGCTCGGCGACCCGTTTGATCGTGCCGCCCTTGCCGGCCGCGTCGCGTCCCTCGAAGACGACCACGAGCCGGGCGCCCTCCGCCCGTACCCACTCCTGCAGCTTCACCAACTCGGTCTGCAGACGCAGCAGTTCACGCTCGTACGGTTTGCGCGGCAGAGTCGCCGCCTTCTTGTCGGCCATGCCGCCTCCCCTGCTCGCGGATCTGACGGAACCACCCTGCCCGAGGTCGGACACCACGACAGCACGCTACTGACCGACGACCGGCCGCGCACCCCGGCCACCGGTCGTCGTGCGTGGCCGGGTCCTCCGGGCCGGCCGCACGGCCGGGGCCCCGGGGCCGACCGGCCCTCATCCCACCCCGTACAGCCCATGGGGGCGCGGTCCGGACCGCTGGATGCTCGAAGTGCCCAGAGGCTTTGAGGAGATCCGCGATGACGGACGAAGCACGCAGTCGACCAGAAGTCCACGCCCTGCTCTCGGACGGCACCACCGTGTGCATCCGTCCCGTGGCACCAGGAGATCACGACCAGCTGCAGGGGCTGTACGAGGAGATGTCCCCGGACAATCTGCGGCTGCGCTTCTTCGCGGCGAGCCGGCGCTCCGCCGAACTGGCCGCCGACCGTGCCTGCGCCCCGCCGCGACCCGGCTACCGGGCTCTTCTGGCCGAGACGCGGGGCCAGGTGATCGGCCTGGCCGAGTACGACACGCAGGGCGGTGGCGACGAGGCCGAGATCTCCATCGCCGTCGCCGACGGCCTCCATCACCGGGGCATCGGCACCCTGCTCGTGGAGCATCTGGTCTCGGCCGCCCGCGCGGAGGGCGTCGTCGCGTTCACGGCCGACGCGCTCAGCGAGAACCACGAGGTTCTCCAGCTCTTCGCCGATCTCGGCCTGCGCACCGCCCGCCGCTTCGAGGGGCCGGAGGTGCGCTGCACCGTCGAGCTCGCCGAGGACGACGCCTATCTGACCGCCGTGGAGGCCCGTGGGCGCGCCGCCGACATCGCGAGTCTGGAGCCCCTCCTGAGGCCCGCCGTCGTCGCTGTCGCGGGTGCCGGGCGCAAGGCCGGATCGGTGGGGCGCGCCGTCCTGCGCCATCTGCACGCGGGTGGCTTCACCCGACGGCTCTTCGCGGTGAACCCGTCGGCCACGTCGATTCTCGGCGTGCCGTCCTACCCGTCGGTCAGCGCCCTGCCCAGGACTCCCGACCTCGTCGTCGTCGCGGTACCGGCCGCCGCGGTCCAGGCCACCGCCGAGGAGTGCGGCAAAGCCGGCGTACGGGCCCTGCTCGTGGTCTCCGCCGGCCTCGACAGCGTGCAGGCCCAGGCGCTCATGACGGCATGCCGTACGTTCGGAATGCGGCTCGTCGGGCCCAACTGCCTGGGTCTGTCCAACACCGACCCCGACCTGCGTCTCGATGCCACCTTCGCCGCCGACCATCCGCGCCCCGGCACCGCCGGTGTGGCCGTCCAGTCGGGCGGGGTGGGCATCGCGCTTCTCGCCGGGCTGTCACGCCTGGGCATCGGGGTGTCCTCCTTCGCCTCCCTCGGCGACAAGTACGACGTCAGCGGCAACGACATGCTCCAGTGGTGGGAGTGCGACGGCCGAACGGACCTCGCCCTGCTGCATCTGGAGTCCTTCGGCAATCCGCGGTCCTTCTCGCGCACCGCGCGTCGGGTGACCCGGCGCATGCCCGTCCTCACCGTCGACGCCGGCCGCACCGACGCGGGCCGCCGCGCCGCCGCCTCGCACACGGCGGCCGCCGCCACCCGGACGATGACGCGGCAGGCCCTGTTCACCCAGGCGGGCATCACGGCCACCCATTCGGTCGCCGAACTCCTCGAAGCCGCCGCCCTGATGCACTCCCAGCCGCTGCCCGCGGGCACCCGCGTCGCGATCGTCACCAACGCGGGCGGCGCCGGAGTCCTGGCGGCCGACGCCTGCGCGGAAGCGGGGCTCGCCCTGCCACCGTTCACCCCGGAGGCGGTCGACGACCTGCTCGCCGCACTGCCCGAGGGCGCGGCGGCCGGCAACCCCGTCGACGCGACCGCCGCCGTCACCGAGGAGCAACTGCGGGCATGCGTCGAGCGGATCACCCGTACCCCGGGTGTCGACGCCGTCCTGCTGGCCCTCGTCCCGACGGCGGTCGCCGCGGCGACCGGTGACGATCTGATCAGGGCCCTCACCCGGCCACGGACCCCGGACGCCCAGCAGGCGGGCCGGACCCTCGTTCCCGGGCACCGGGCGGCGCCGGTCGTCGCGGTGCGGCTCGAACAGGACCTTCCGGTCAGGCTGCTGCCCGCCACGGACGGCAGCGCCGTCCCCTCCTACGCCGAACCCCAGGCGGCGGCACGGGCGTTGGCCCACGCCGCGCGACGGGCGGCCTGGCTCAGCCGCCCCGCCGGGACGGTCCGGGACCTCGACGGAGTCGACACCGAGCACGCCCACGAGGTCGCCGACACCTTCCTGGCCGCGCACCCCGACGGCGGCTGGCTGGACCCGCGCACCTGCGCCGAACTCCTTGCCTGTTACGGCATTCCGCAGCTCCGGTGGGCCTGGGCCGAGACCGAGAACGACGCCGTGACCGCCGCCGAGCGGCTGCGCGGTCCCGACGGCCTCGTGGTCATGAAGGCCCACTGGCCGGGCCTGCTGCACAAGAGCGAACAGCACGCCGTCCACCTCGACCTCCAGGGCGACTCCCAGGTGCGCGCCGCCTTCCGGGACTTCGAGACACGGTTCGCGGGCCTGCTCACCGGCGTGGTCGTGCAGCCGCTCGCCTCGCGCGGCACCGAACTGCTCGCGGGCGTCGTCCAGGACGAGGTCTTCGGACCGCTGGTCCTGTTCGGCCTCGGGGGAACGGCCACGGAGGTGCTCGCCGACCACGCCGCCCGACTCGCCCCGCTCACCGACCGCGACGTGCACGATCTGATCACGACCCCGCGCTGCGCCTCGCTCCTCTTCGGAGCCAAGGGCGCCGGCCCGTCGATCTCGAAGCCCTCGAACAGGTGCTGCTGCGCCTGTCCCGCATGGCGAGCGACCTGCCACAGCTCGCCGAAGCCGACTTCAACCCCGTTCTCGCGGCACCGGACACGGTCTCCGTGCTCGATGCGCGTGTGCGCCTGCTGCCGCGCAGGCCCCAGGACCCGTACCTGCGCCGACTCCGCTGAGGAGGGAACCACCATGAAGCACGACAAGGTCGGCTCCGTGATGACCACGGAGGTCGTCCGGGCCGAGTACGGAACCCCGTTCAAGGAGGTGGCACGGCTGCTCGCAGGCCACCGGATCAGCGGTCTGCCCGTGGTCGACGAGGACGAGAAGGTCATCGGAGTCATCTCCGAGACCGACCTGATGGCCCGACAGGCGCAGACCCCCGATCCGTACGCGCGCAAGCGTCGCCTGCGGCTCTCACGGCTGAGGCGCGGCGCCAGGAAGCAGGCCGCGAAGGCGCGGGCCCGTACCGCGGGGCAGCTGATGACCGACCCGCCCGTGACGGTGCACGCCGACGACACCATCGTCGAGGCCGCTCGCACGATGGCCGGGCGGCGGGTGGAACGACTGCCCGTCCTGGACGAGGAGGACCGGCTCGTCGGCATCGTCACCCGCCGCGACCTGCTCCAGGTCTTCCTGCGGCCCGACCGGGAGATCCGCCAGGTGGTGATCGACGAGGTGGTGGTACGGGCGCTGTGGCTGGCGCCCCGGACGGTCGAGGTGTCGGTGGTCGAAGGAGTGGTCACGCTCGCCGGTCACCTGGAACGCAGGAGCGAGGCGAAGATAGCCGTCTCCATGACGCGCCAGATCGACGGTGTGGTCGCGGTCGTCGACAAGCTCACCTTCCGACTGGACGACGACCGGTTCCAGCCCGACGAACAGGGGCCGCACGGTGTCACCGACACCTGGATGCGCAGGATCTGACACGAGACCGACGTGAGACCGACGCGGGACGGAGAGGAGGCGGACCGCCATGCCCAAGCGTGTGCTGGTCGCCTACGGAACGAAGAACGGATCGACCGCTCGGATCGCCGACGCCGTCGCCGCGGTCCTGCGCAAGGACGGACTCGCAGCCGACCCACTGCCGGCCCGGTCCGTGACGGGGACCCTCGTGGCGTACGACGCCGTGGTGGTCGGAGGCGGCCTCTACGCCGGGCGCTGGCACCGTGGTGCCCGGCGGTTCCTCCGCCGCCACCGTGCGGAGCTGGCCGGACGGCCGGTGTGGCTGTTCAGCAGCGGGCCGCTCGACGCCTCGGCCGCGGAGCGGGACATCCCGCCCGTGTCCGATGTGCGGCGGGCCATGGGCCGACTGGACGTGAGGGAGCACATCACCTTCGGGGGCTGCCTCGAAGAGGGCGCGAAGGGGTTCGTCGCCGGGATGATCGTCCGGTCCGGAAAGGGCGGGGACTTCCGGGACTTCACCGCCATAGAGGCGTGGGCGTCGCGGATCGGGGCCCAGCTCGTGGACGGCCACGACCAGGACCGGACGAGCGGCTGACCCACCCGTGGCCGGTCCCCGCGGCCCCTGTCGGGCCGGTGCTCTCCCGCTCCCGCCGGCACCGGACGCCGCGAGGACGTCCGCGCGAGCACCACGCGGAGGGGGAGACGCGAGGTCTCGCGCACCGGCCGCCGCCCCGACCGGCGAAAGGGGCGGCGGCCGAGTCTTCGTGTACTCCGCCTCTCAGGACCACCCTGGGCCCGGACGGCATGGCTGAGCAGGGGCCGAACGGTCCTCGACGGAGACCTGGCGGCCCTGTCGGCCGGGCGGAGACCGGACGACGCTGGTCGTGAGAAGCGGACCGAGACACAGGAGGTGTGCGGAATGCCCACGCCCGTGATGGCCGGAGTCGACGGCTCCGCGGAGAGTTTCGCGGCAGCAGAGTGGGCGGCCCGGGAGGCCGTACGCCGCGAACGTCCCTTGCTGCTCCTGCACGCGAGGAACTGGCATCCCTGCCGGGCGGACGGCGAGCCGGCGGACGCCGCACAGCGGCAACTGGCCCGGCGTGCCCTGCGCCGGGCGGAGGAACGCGTCCGCAGGACCTGCCCAGCGGTCCGACTGTCGGACGAACAGGTCGAAGGGCCCGCGAGCGCCGCCCTGTTGAGCGCGGCGGACCGGGCCGAGCTGCTGGTACTCGGCTCGCGCGGGCTCAGCGGCTTCACCGGATTCCTGGTGGGCTCCGTGGCCCTCGCGGTGGTGGCGAAGGCGACGTGCCCCGTGGTCCTCGTACGCGCGGGGGAGGAGGCGGCGGACGAGGACTTTCCCGCGGAGGAAGGCAGCGCGGAGGAAGGTGGTGCGGAGGACGGGAGCGCGGCGGGTGAAGGTGCCTCCGGCCGCATCGGCCACCGGGACGTGGTGCTCGGTCTCGATGCCGGTGACCCGAGCGACGAGGTGATCGAGTTCGCCTTCGAGGCGGCCCGGCTGCGCGGCGCCCGGTTGCGCGTCCTCCACGCCTGGCAGCCACCCTCCGCGTTCGAACTGGGCCCGGGAGACGTGGCTCTGGCGGACAAGCCGCAACAGGGGCGGGAGTGGCGCGGATTCCTGTCCGCGGTGCTTCAGGTGTGGCGGGACAAGTACCCCGGAGTCGAGGTCGTGGAGTGCGTGCCGCAGGACAAGGCGTCGACCGCGCTGATCCGGGCGGCCTCCGCCGCCGGGCTTCTGGTGGTCGGTCATCGCCTGGCGGAGCGGCCGGTGGGTCCGCGTACCGGGCCCGTCACCCACGCCGTCATCCACCATGTCGGCTGTCCCGTGGCCGTGGTGCCCCATCCCTGACGGGCCCGCCCGCACCGGGGACGGGGATCGACAGCGGCTCTCCGGCCAGTACCTGGTCCGCCGTGCGACGCGGGGAGGGCGGGCCCTGCGGGCCGTATCCGAGGCGCAGCACCATCTGGGCGTGCGCGCCCCGGCCGCCGGGAGCTTCCATGAGCTGTTCCCGCAGGTCCGGCCACTCCAGGGCCTGGTGCAGCAGGGACGACCGTACGCCGTACGTGGTGGCCACCAGCAGGACGCGTTCGAGCGCCTGTCCGGCGCGCAGCCAGTCGGCCCGCCGGTCGTGTGCCGTGGACAGCACGGCGAGCGACGGCCGTTCCTCGAAGGGGCGGGCGGTGAGTGCGTCGGGGTGCCGGTGCGCGCCGAAGTCCCGCATGGGAAGGCGCTCCCGGAAGTCCTGCGGTCCCAGCGCGGCGGGTGGTATGCCGAGGGCGTCGTCGGCCGGCCCGTGCACCCAGCGGCGGCTCTCGGCGGCCCGGTCGGGGTCGGCCGTGTTGCGGTGCTCCGCCTCACGGGTGAGACGCAGGAGCCGGTCGCTCTCAGTGGGACCGGGAACGCTCAGGCGAGCTCCCTCGACGTGCGCGGCCTCGGCGAGCTCGGTGAGGACGGCTGTCGGCAACTGCCGTCCGGAGAAGGGGAAACGGCTGCTGTGCCGGCGCCACAGCGTCCCGTAGAGGCGTGGGGTGGAGGACGCGGCGGCGGTGCCGCTGGGCCGTACGGTCGCCAGCAGGTCCGGCTCGTCGGGCCGGGGCAGCAGCCGGGACACCGGCTCCCAGCCGTGGTGCGCCACCGCGATCCGGAGGTTGAGGAGGGCGCACCCTACGGACAGGTACAGGCCCCGCCCGGTCGGATCGGTGTG
This sequence comes from Streptomyces sp. NPDC127119, assembly GCF_042677425.1. Taxonomy (NCBI): domain Bacteria; kingdom Bacillati; phylum Actinomycetota; class Actinomycetes; order Kitasatosporales; family Streptomycetaceae; genus Streptomyces; species Streptomyces sp. NPDC127119. Next base: position 69,327 of record NZ_JBHXTO010000015.1, read on the forward strand.
GCGCAGACCGCGTGCCGTCGCTGCCCGGATCTCCAGCGTCAGGGTGTCGGGGTCCAGCCGGAAGCGCCACGGCTGGGTGTTGTGGATCGAAGGGGCGGCCACGGCCGCCGAGACGAGGTTCTCCAGGGTGGTGACGTCGAGAACGGCGGATCGCATCGCGAACTCCTCCCCGCCCCGCGCCGACGGGCCGGCGGGGCTCGGCCGGCGAGCGGATCCAGCGTGCCGCCCGGCGTGCCGCGTCCAGGAGGGGCCGGACGGCCTCGCCGGGCCCCGAACGGCCCGGATTCCGCGGACCTGAGGCACCTGCTACCGCGGCCTCGGAGGTGAGACGTTCGGAGCGGTTCCGCACGGCAGTTCCTCGAACTCATCCGTCCACGAGAGGGGACGAGCGATGCGGAGGACGCGGCTCACGAGAATCCTGGTACGGCGCTGGCGCTGGCGGCGGAATCCGCTGCGGCGGCACACCGACGCGGTGGAGGCGTGGATCGTCCTGGTCGCCTGGGCGCTGGCGACGATCGGCGGCGCTGTCGCGGGAGCCGTCTCCGCGCAGGCCACCGAGACCGCGCTGATGCGGAGCCGGGCGGAGCGCCGGGAGGTGTCCGCCGTGCTTCTGGAGACGGCGCCGGCCGACCTGGTCGACAGGACCACCGGAGACATCTGCTCCCGGGTACGGGCACAGGTGCGCTGGACCGACCGCGACGGGGTCGTCCGTACCGACGGCGCGAGCGTGCGGGCCGGTACGAAGTCAGGAGCCACGGTGCCGGTGTGGACGGACGGGCACGGCCGCCTGGTGCCCGAGCCCATGGGCCCGGCGGAGGCGCGGGCGCGCGCGATTCTGACCGGCGCGGGAGCCACCGTCTTCGGCGGTCTGGTGATCCTCGCCGCCGGACGCGTCGTCCGGCTGGGGATCGAGCACCGGGCGACCGAGCGGTGGGGCGAGGAATGGGCGCGGGTCGGGCCGCGGTGGGGGCGCAGAACCGGCTGAGGGCCACTGCACGACGGGCGAGGGAAGGCGGGTGACGGCCGGTCCTCAGCCGGGTGTCACGTCGCCGGGTGCCACTTCGGAGATCAGTGCGCGCACGCGCGTCTCGATCGCGTCGCGGATGGGACGGACGGCGTCGACGCCCTGACCGGCCGGGTCGTCGAGCTGCCAGTCGAGGTACCGCTTGCCGGGGAAGACGGGACAGGCGTCGCCGCACCCCATGGTGATCACGACGTCGGACGCCCGGACGGCCTCCGCCGTGAGGACCTTCGGCTGCTCGGCGGAGATGTCGATGCCGGCCTCGGCCATCGCGTCGACCACGGCCTGGTTGACGGTGTCGGCGGGAGCGGAGCCGGCCGAGCGGACCTCGATCCGGTCACCCGCGAGATGAGTGAGGAAAGCGGCGGCCATCTGGGAGCGGCCGGCGTTGTGGACGCAGACGAACAGCACCGACGGGCGTGCGGTGGAAGTGTCCATGGAGGGTGGCTTTCTCGGGATGGGGTCAGGAGGGGACGGGTTCGGGTTCGCTGTCCGGGACGCCGAGTTCACGGTCGGCCGGGAAGCTTTGCGGGCCGTGGACGGCGGCCACGATGCCCAACCCCACTACGGCGCCGACCAGTTGTGCGGCGATGAACGGGGCGACGGACGTGGGCGCGATCCCGGCGAAGGTGTCGGTGAAGGCCCGGCCGACGGTCACCGCCGGGTTCGCGAACGAGGTCGAGGAGGTGAACCAGTAGGCGGCCCCGATGTACGAGGCCACCGCGGCCGGCGCGAGAGCGGCGCGGCCGGTTCGACCGAGGCCGAGGACCAGCAGGATCAGCCCGGCCGTGGCGACGACCTCACCGAGCCACAGAGGTCCGGCGAAACGGTCGTGGGCCGAGAGCTTCGCCAGCGGCTCGCCGAACATGGCGTCGGCCAGGACCGCGCCGCCGATCGCCCCCGCGATCTGTGCGGGCACGTATGCGGCGGCATCCCGTGCGGTGAGCCCGTCCGGGGTGCGGCGCCCGGTGAACCAGGCGGCGAGGGTGACGGCCGGGTTGAAGTGCGCGCCGGAGACCGGCCCGAAGACGGTGATCAGCGCGTACAGGCCGAAGACGGTGGCCAGGGAGTTGGCGAGGAGCTGCACGCCGACGTCGCGCGAGAGGTCGGTGGCCTGGATGCCGGAGCCGACCACCACCGTCACCAGCAGCCCGGTCCCGATCGCCTCGGCGGCGACCCGGCGGCCGAGCGGGGCCTTCACGCGCGGACTTCGGCGGGCCGCGGGGTGGCCAGGAACGCGGCGAGCCGGTCCAGTACGCCGGGCAGAACCCAGTAGTACACCCAGGTCCCGCGACGCTCGCAGTCGATGAGGCCGGCCTGTCGCAACAGCTTGAGGTGGTGGGAGATCGTCGGCTGGGACAGGTCGAAGGCCGGGGTCAGCTCGCACACGCAGACCTCGCCGCGCTCGCCACCTGCACTGCCCTCGCTGCCTTCATCGCCCTCACCTCGCGAGGCGATCATCGACATCAGGCGCAGGCGGACCGGGTCGCCCAGAGCCTTGAAGAACCTGGCCAGGTCGGCCGCGCGGTCCTCGTCCAGCGGCGCGGTGGCCAGGCCGGGGCAGCAGGCGCTGTCCTGACCGATCACCTCAAGCTCTTGTTTCGACATCCTTCTATGTTGACGTCTTTCGATCCAAGGCGCAAGCTTGTATCAACAAACGTCAATACAGCGAGTTCCAGGGAGTGAGACATGAACGAGCAGTCCACCGACCTGCGCGACATCGTCCGTCAGCGGTATGCCGCGACGGCTCTCAAGGTCACGACGGCAGGGAGCGCCACCGAGGGCGGCACCGGCTGTTGCGGACCACAGCCGGTCGAGGTCGACGACACCTTCGGATCGGCCCTGTACGCAGCCGACGAGCGCGACACCCTGCCCGCCGACGCGGTCGCGGCCTCGCTCGGCTGCGGCAACCCGACCGCCGTCGCCGACCTGCGCGCGGGTGAACGCGTGCTCGACCTCGGCTCGGGCGGCGGAATCGACGTCCTGCTGTCCGCCCGCCGGGTGGGCCCGACCGGCAAGGCGTACGGACTGGACATGACGGAGGAGATGCTGGCCCTGGCCCTGGCCAACGCCGAGAAGGCGGGCGCGACGAACGTCGAGTTCCTCAAGGGCACCATCGAGGCGATCCCGCTGCCCGCGGACACGATCGACGTCGTCATCTCCAACTGCGTGATCAACCTGTCCACGGACAAGTCCGCCGTCTTCGCCGAGACCTTCCGCGTGCTCAGGCCCGGCGGCCGCATGGGCGTCTCGGACGTCGTCGCCGACGACACCCTCACCCCCGGGCAGTGGGCCGAGCGCGGGGACCACGTCGGCTGCATCGCCGGAGCCCTGTCCTTCGCCGAGTACCGCCAGGGGCTTGAGGCGGCCGGCTTCACGGACATCGAGATCACCCCGACCCACCCGGTCGCCGACGGCATGCACTCCGCCGTCGTCCGCGCCGCCAAGCCCGCGACGGCCGCCAAGCCCGCGACCGCCGGCGAGTCCGCGACCGCCGAGACCGCCGGCGTCCCGGACACCGTCACACCGTCGCCGGGGCAGGCCCGGCCGCTATGAGGAAGGCTCGTGCGCGGAGAGGTCGAACTCGACGTCCACGACGCCCTCGACGGCCCGTGCCAGCCGTGCGGCCACCGGCACCAGGGACGTGTCCCGGACGTGCCCGCTGAGCTTCACCACACCGCCCCGCACCTCGGTCCACACGGAGGACGAGGGCGGCGGGAACAGGTACGAGACGACTTCCCGCCGTACCTCCTCCGCCATCTCCTCGTCGTCCCGGAGGAAGACCTTCAGCAGATCGGCGCGGCTGACGACGCCCCGCAGCGTGCCCGACTCGTCCACGACGGGAAGCCTCTTGACCCGGGCGCGTGCCATCGTCCGCGCAGCCTGGGCGAGCGTCGCGCCGGGGGAAACGGTGAGGGCCGGGGAGGTCATCAGCTCCCCGGCGGTCAGCGCACCGGCCTTGGCGAGGTCGGAGAGCCTGCGCAACTGGGTATGGCGATCCGGGTCGCTGTCGCGGAACTCCTCCTTGGGCAGCAGGTCGGCCTCGGAGACGACGCCGACCACCTGTCCCTCGCCCTCCACGACGGGCAGGGCGCTGACCTTCCGTTCCTGCATCGTCCGCACGATCTCCTTGAACGAGGTCTCGCGGTCCACCGTGGCGACGGTGCGGGTCATCACATCGCTCACGACGTGCGGCGTGCCGTGCATGATGCCTCCTTGAACGCTTCGGTCGGGGGAGCCGTCACACGCGACTGCCGCTGCCGTAGGGGGCGTACAGGTCCAGCAGCCGGGTGCGGGCCGAGCGCAGCCGGTGGGCCAGTACGTCACCGACCCACTGGGTGACCGCCCTGCCGAACTCCGGATCGCTGCGGCACAGGGCGCGTACGGCCGCGGCGTCGAACTCGTAGGCCCGCAGGGGAGTGGTGGCCTCGGCGCCCAGGTGCCAGGTGTGCGGCGCGAACAGCCAGGACCAGCCCGCGAGTTGGTTGTGTCCGAGCGTCTCGATGACCGCTGCCCGCCGGCCGGGCACCCGCATGTCGAGCGTGACGGTGCCGGTGCGCACGATCCAGAAGCGGTCGGCCCGTCCGCCCTCCTCGAAGAGGCGGGTCCCCGCCTCGAACGACACCTCGCGGGCGAGGTCCATCAATCGCTGCCGGTGTTCGGCGGGGAGGGCCCGCAGCATGCTCGACGTGACGGAATCGTTCATGACGTGCCTCCATGGGTGCATGCGGTCCTTGCGCTCACAGCGTCCTGCCGCGCCCTGGCCGGGGACCATGGGCCACCCGGCCCCATGACCGGGCCGCCCGGTACTCGGCCGAGGTCCTTCGGCACCCTCCGCACGGGTCCGTTCCGGCACGAAGCTCGACGGGAAGAGCATCAGGCGCGGACCAAGGAGGTAGGCAGCATGCTTCGCCATGTCACCGCGGGCGTCGACGGTTCCGTCGACAGCCTCGCGACCGCACACTGGGCGGCCAGGGAAGCCGTGCGCCGCGGAGCCCCGCTGAGGGTGGTGCACGCCTGGCAGTGGCACCCTCGCCCGCCCGCCTCCGTCCCCATGGGCAACAGCGAGCACGAATGGGCCCGGCAGACCCTGGACCAGGTGGTCGCCGGCGTGCGGGCCGCGCACCCCGACCTCTCCATCGATGCCCAGCTGGTGTCCGACTCCCCGGTCAGGGCCCTGCTCGCGTGGAGCGACGACACCGAGGTGCTGGTGCTCGGCTCCCGCGGACTCGGCGGTCTCGCGGGGTTCATGGTCGGTTCGGTGTCCCAGCGGGTCGTCGCCAGGTCCGTACGCCCCGTCGTGCTCGTCCGTGCGGGCAGGGCGACGGCCGACGAGGAACCCACGACGCCCGGCAAGGAGGGCACTTCGCGGGAGAACTCCTCGGAGAAGTCCGGGACTTCGTACCGTGACGTCGTCCTCGGTCTGGACGTCCGGCATCCCTGTGACGAACTGATCGAGTTCGCCTTCGAGGCCGCCCGGCTGCACGGCACCGCACTGCGGGTGATCCACGCCTTCAGTGTCCCCTCGGCCGACGGCGGCGACCTGCGCGCGGTCACGGGCGCCGAGGCGGAAGTCCTGGCCGGCCAGGAACGCGCCGTCGTCGCGACGCTGCGTCCGTGGTGCGCGAAGTATCCGGAGGTCTCCGTGACCGAGACCGTCTCCGAAGGCAGGCCGGCCGGCGCCCTGATCCACGCCTCGTCCGAGGCCTGCCTCGTCGTCGTGGGCCGAAAGATCCGGGAGAGCCACCTCGGGACGCACATCGGCTCCGTGGCCCACGCGGTGCTGCACCACGTCGGCTGCCCCGTCGCCGTGGTCCCGCACGGCTGAATCCACCCGGCCCCGTCGGCCGGGGCCGTACGGGCCACCTGTCGGCGCTGTCCGGCACTGCCCGTGACGACCGCGGCGGACGAGCATGTGAAGAGGGAGACCCGCACAGGTGGAACAGGGAAGGGACGACCGACGATGACCGCAACCGCGAAAGCCGTGGAAGCCGACAGCCGACGGGACGAGGCATGGCGTGGCTTCGCCGGGACGTTGTGGCGGGACCGTATCGACGTACGCGACTTCATCCAGGCCAACTACACGCCGTACGAGGGCGGTCCGGCGTTCCTGGCCGGTCCGACGGAACGCACCCTGGCCGTCTGGCACAAGGTGAGCGCGCTGTTCCCCGAGGAGCGGCGCAAGGGCGTCCTGGACGTCGACCCGGCTACCCCTTCCACGATCACCTCGCACCGCCCGGGGTACATCGACCGCGAACGCGAGCTGATCGTCGGCCTGCAGACCGACGCGCCCCTGCGGCGGGCGATCATGCCCAACGGCGGACTGCGGATGGTGGAGAACGGCCTGAAGGCGTACGGCCACCAGGTGGACCCCTTCGTCGCGCGGGTCTTCGGGACCTACCGCAAGACCCACAACGACGGTGTCTTCGACGCCTACACACCCGAGATGCGGGCCGCCCGCCGGGCGGGGATCATCACCGGTCTGCCCGACGCCTACGGGCGTGGCCGCATCATCGGGGACTACCGCCGGGTGGCGCTGTACGGCACAACCCGCCTGACCGGGGCCAAGAAGGCCGAGCGGGCCCTGCTGGACGCGCGGCCCTCCGACCCGGACGTCATCCGTGACCGCGAGGAACTGGCCGAGCAGACAAGGGCGTTGGGGGAGCTGGCGGAGATGGCGGCCTCGTACGGCTGCGACGTCACCCGCCCGGCCGCCACCGCGCACGAGGCCGTGCAGTGGCTGTACCTCGGTTTCCTGGCCGCGGTGAAGGAGCAGAACGGCGCGGCGATGTCACTCGGCCGCACCTCCACCTTCCTGGACGTCTACCTCCAGCGCGACCTGGACGAAGGACTGATCGACGAGACCCGCGCCCAGGAGCTGATCGACGACTTCGTCGTCAAGCTGCGGATCGTACGGTTCCTGCGCACCCCGGAGTACGACGCGCTGTTCTCCGGTGATCCGACCTGGGTGACGGAGTCCATCGGCGGTCTCGGCACCGACGGACGTCCGCTGGTCACCCGTACCTCCTTCCGCTTCCTGCAGACGCTCTACAACCTCGGCCCGGCCCCGGAGCCCAACCTCACCGTGCTCTGGTCGCCCCGGCTCCCGGCCGCCTTCAAGGAGTTCTGCGCCCAGGTGTCCATCGACACCAGCGCCGTCCAGTACGAGTCCGACGAGCTGACGCGGCCGTGCACCGGCGACGACACGGCGATCGCCTGCTGCGTGTCGGCGATGGCGGTCGGCAGGCAGATGCAGTTCTTCGGCGCGCGCGTCGACCTCGCCAAGGCGCTGCTGTACGCGATCAACGGCGGCCGGGACGAGATGACCGGCGAGCAGATCGGCCCCCGGGCACCCGCGCTGACCGGGGAGTACCTGGACTACGAGACACTGTCGGCGGCGTACGACCGGATGCTGGACTGGCTGGCGGCCACCTACGTCAACACGCTGAACGTCATCCACTTCATGCACGACAAGTACGCCTACGAACGCATCGAGATGGCTCTCCACGACCACCCCGTGCACCGCTTCATGGCTTGCGGCATCGCCGGCCTGTCGGTCGCCGCCGACAGCCTGTCCGCCGTCAGGTACGGCCGGGTCAAGGTGATCCGCGACGCCACCGGACTGGCCGTGGACTACGAGACCGAGGGCGACTGGCCCGCCTACGGCAACAACGACGACCGCGCCGACGCCCTGGCCGTCGGGCTGGTCGAGTCCTTCATGGCCAAGGTGCGCGAACACCCGACCTACCGGAACGCCGAACACACCCAGTCGGTGCTCACCATCACCTCGAACGTCGTCTACGGCAAGCGCACCGGCAACACCCCGGACGGCCGCCGCGCCGGAGCGCCCTTCGCGCCCGGCGCCAACCCCATGAACGGGCGTGACCGGCACGGGGTGGCCGCCTCCGCGCTGTCGGTGGCCAAGCTTCCCTACGCGCAGGCACGTGACGGCATCTCGCTGACCACGACGATCACGCCCGAGGGACTGGGCCACCGCCCGGAGGAACGCGCGGCCCACCTGGTCGGCATCCTCGACGCCTACACCGCCTCCGGCGGTTTCCACATGAACGTCAACGTCCTGGACCGGGTGACGCTGGAGGACGCGATGCAACACCCGGACAAGTACCCGGAGTTGACGATCCGGGTTTCCGGGTACGCCGTCAACTTCGTACGCCTGACCCGTGAGCAGCAGCTCGACGTGATCAGCCGCACCTTCCACGAAGCCCGATGAACACGAGAAGCCCGATGAACACGACCGGCCGGATCCACTCCTGGGACCTGTCCACCGGCGTGGACGGCCCCGGGACCCGGTTCGTGCTCTTCGTCAGCGGCTGCCCGCTGCGCTGTCTGTACTGCGCCAACCCCGACACCTGGCACATGCGGGACGGCCGGCAGGCCACCGTCGACGAGGTCATGGCCGAGATCGACAAGAACCGGGCATTCGTCACCGCGGCCGGCGGAGGGGTGACGCTCACCGGCGGCGAGCCGCTGCTCCAGCCCGCCTTCACCGCCGAGGTGCTGCGCCGCTGCAAGGAGGCCGGGCTGCACACCGCGCTCGACACCTCGGGATTCCTCGGCGCCCGCGCCACGGACGAACTCCTCGCCGACACCGACCTGGTGCTCCTCGACATCAAGTCCTTCGACGTCAACACCTACCGGAAGCTGACCGGCGGCGAACTGGCCCCCACTCTGAACTTCGCCACCCGGCTCGACCGGCTCGGCGTCCGCATGTGGGTCCGGTACGTCCTGGTCCCCGGCTGGACGGACGAACCGGAGGCCGTCGACGGTCTCGCCCGCTTCGTCGCCGGCCTCGACAGGGTCGACCGCGTGGACGTCCTGCCGTTCCACCGACTCGGCGCCGCGAAGTACGAGGCCCTCGGCCTGCCCTTCCCGCTACGGGACACTCCGCGCCCCGAGCCCGAGCTGATCAGGCGCGTCCAGGAACAGTTCCGCAAGCACGGGGTGGCGGCCTGCTGAAGGGCGGGACACGACACCTTCCGGAGCACGGAACGACATGAGAGGGGGCGGCATGAGAGGGGGCACGACTGTGAGGATCCATCAGGTGGTCGCCGGAGTGGACGGTTCGCTCGTCTCCGTACGGGCGCTGGACCGGGCGGCGGCCGAGGCGGCACGCCGCGCGGCCGCACTGCGCATCGTGTACGCCGTGCCCGACCTGGACGAGGCCGGCCCGATACTCGCGGCGGCCCGGGCCCGGGCCGCCGCACGGCACCCCGACCTGCCGGTGACCACCGAGGCCGTGCGGGGCAGCGCCGTACGGGCGTTGACGCGCGAGAGCGAGGACGCCGCGCTCACCGTCGTCGGGACCCGCGGGTTCGGAGGGCTCACCGGCATGCTGCTCGGGTCCGTGAGCCTGCGTCTGGCGGCACAGGTGCGCGGCCCGCTGCTGGTCGTACGCGGCGACCGCCGGTGCGGGGACGGCGGTGAGGTGCTGCTCGGCCTCGCCGGTGACGCGGATCCCGACGTGGCCGCCTACGCCTTCGAGGAGGCGGAGCGCCGCGGGGTCCGGCTGCGTGTCCTGCGCCGCGCCCTGCTGGAGGCCACGCGGGCGGCCGACGTCGTCGTCATCGGCGCCCACCAGCGCGCCCACCGTGTCGGACCGCACCTGAATCCGACGGCGCACACTCTGCTGCACCGTTCCCACTGCCCCGTGCTCGTCGTGCCGACCTGATGAACGACGCCCCGGCCACGGCCCCGGGACGGCCCGGCACGACGGGCTCCACTCACCTGCCTGCCCCGCTTCGTACGGCCGTGAGGCGGATACCGGTGATCAGGTCGGGGTGTATACGGACCGCGTAGTCCATCGTCCGGTCCACCCAGGGGCGCAACAGCTCCCGGTAGCGGGCGAGTTCGTACGACTCGGTCACCAGGTGGGCGAAACCGGTGACCACGACGCTCCAGCCGAGATGCGTGTCCGGGTCGATGGCGTCGGCCTCGTAGGCGACGACCACTCCCGGGCCGCCGGTGTGCCGGGTGCGTGAGGTAAGGGCCGCCCCCTCGTGGGTGCGGATGACGATGTTCCCGCCGTCCAGCACGTGGTTGACCGGGCGGATGGTGGGCAGCGCGTCCCGGGTGAAGACGATCCTTCCGAGGGACACGGTGCCCAGCAGTCGCAGAGCCTCGTCGCCGTCGAGCTCGATGCTCTGGCGGGGCCCGGAGCCGACCGGCTCGGCGTTGTCGAAGGCCATGGCGGATGTCCGTAGGGGGTCGTTGCACACCGCGTGTGCGTGATCAGGTCATTGGAACGATGTCGGGGTGCCTCACGCCAGGGCCGTTCGGCCCTCGTCCGCGTCCGCTCGGCCGTAGCAGGCCGCGCGCATGATCTCCCGCATGTCGTCGAGCATCGGCATCCGTGGATTGGCGGGCGCGCGCATTGGTCCTCGTAGGCGTTGAGTGCCTGTTGCGGCAGGGCGTCGACGCCGATGGGACCGTAGTGCTCGTACATGGGCGAGCCCGTGAGTTCGGCGGGAAGCGTGCCGTTGTGGCGGATGACGTGCGGCAGCAGGACGGCGTTGGTGCGGCCGTGCGCGACGTGGAGGTTCCGGCGCCGTGTCGGGTCATGGCGTGCACCTCCGGTGTCGTGTGCCGTCGCGGGGGCCGGCGGGGCCGGGTGGAGCGGCACCGCGGGGGTCGGTGCCGCTCACGTCTCCACTCTCGTTCGGAGCGGACCCCCGTCGCTGGTGCCGATGGTCCCCGGCCGGGCCCGGCCGGCCCCGGGGGAGCGGGCCGACCGGGCCCGGCCCCTCGGCGGACCGGGACGGCCGAGGGGGGAGCCGGGCGGTACGGGCCCGTCATCGGCTGTCGCTCACCTCGGTCTCCGACAGGGCGGCCCGGCCGGCCTCCAGGCGGGCCACCGGTACCCGGAACGGCGAGCAGGAGACGTAGTCCAGGCCCGTCGCGTGGAAGAAGTGGACGGACTCGGGGTCGCCGCCGTGCTCACCGCAGACCCCGATCGTCAGGTCGGGCCGGGCCGCCCGGCCCTCGGCGACGGCGATCCCGACCAGGCGCCCCACGCCCTCGCGGTCGATCGTCTCGAACGGGGAGACGGCGAAGACACCCTTGTCGAGGTAGGCCGAGAAGAACGCCGCCTCGACGTCGTCGCGGGAGAAACCCCAGGTGGTCTGGGTGAGGTCGTTCGTACCGAAAGAGAAGAACTCCGCCTGCTCGGCGATCCGGCCCGCGGTGAGCGCGGCGCGGGGCAGCTCGATCATGGTGCCGACCGGGCAGGTCACCGGCCGGCCGACACTTCGGCCAGTACGCGTTCCACCTCGTCGCGCTCGATGCGCAGTTCCTCGACGGCGCCCACCAGCGGCACCATGATCTCCGCTTCCGGCGAGCCCCCGGCTCGCGTACGTTCCACGACCGCCTCGGCGATGGCCCGTACCTGCATGGCGACCAGGCCCGGCACCACCAGGCCCAGGCGCACACCGCGCAGGCCGAGCATCGGGTTCTCCTCGTGCATGCGGTTCACGGCCTCGAGCAGTTCGGTGTCGTGCGGATCCGGCAAGTCGCCGTGCGCTTCGGCGGTGGCGATGTGTACGGCGAGTTCGGTGCGGTCGGGCAGGAACTCGTGCAGCGGCGGGTCGAGGAGGCGGATGGTGACCGGCAGACCGTCCATCGCTTCGAGGATGCCGACGAAGTCCTTGCGTTGCAGGGGGAGCAGCGCGTCCAGCGCCCGTTCGCGGTGCGCGCTGTCGTCGGCCAGGATCATCTGCTCGACCAGCTTGCGGCGCTCGCCGAGGAACATGTGCTCGGTGCGGCACAGGCCGACACCCTGGGCGCCGAACCGGCGGGCTCGGGCGGCGTCCTCCGGGGTGTCGGCATTGGCGCGGACTTCCAACCGCCGCGTCCCGTCCGCCTGTTGGAGGGCTCGTGCGACCGCGTCGACGACCTGGGTCGACCGCTCACCGCGTTCACCGGTCTCCAGGTAGCGCATGACCGCGGAGTCGACCAGTGGGGCCGCGCCCGGGTACACGGCGCCCGTGGAGCCGTCCACCGAGACGACCGTGCCCTCCTCGACGACGGTGCCGGCGCGTGTGGTGAAGCGCCGTGCCTCGGCGTCCACGGTGAGTTCCTCGGCACCGCAGACGCACACCTTGCCCATGCCGCGGGCGACGACCGCCGCGTGGCTCGTCTTGCCGCCGCGGCTGGTGAGCACCGCCTGGGCAGCCACCATGCCGGGCAGATCGTCGGGGGTCGTCTCCTGGCGGACCAGGACGACCTCCTCCCCGGACCCGGCACGCCGTAGGGCTTCGGCGGAGTCGAAGACCGCCGCGCCCACCGCCGCGCCCACCGCCGCGCCCACCGCCGCGCCCGGCGAGGCGGGCAGGCCGTGGGCCAGCGGGTCCCCGGTGGCGGAGGTGTCGAAGCGCGGGAACATCAGCCGGGCGAGCCCGTCACCACTCACCCGCGACAAGCCCTCGTCCGGGGTGATGAGCCCTTCGTCGACCAACTCGGCGGCGATACGGAAGGCGGCCTCGGCGGTCCTCTTGCCCACCCGTGTCTGCAGCATCCACAGCGTGCCGCGCTCGATGGTGAACTCGATGTCGCACAGGTCCCGGTAGTGGTGCTCCAGCGTCCGCAGGTGCTCGCGCAGCTGCTGGTACGAGGTCGGGCCGAGCTTCTCCAGCTCGGCCAGGGGCACGGTGTTGCGGATGCCGGCGACGACGTCCTCGCCCTGGGCGTCGGCCAGGTAGTCGCCGTACGGGCCGCTGCGGCCGGTCGCCGGATCACGGGTGAAGGCGACCCCGCTGCCGGAGTCGGGACCGAGGTTGCCGAACACCATGCGCTGCACGGAGACCGCGGTGCCCAGATCGTCGGGGATGTGCTCGCGCCGCCGGTACAGCCGGGCGCGTTCCCCGTTCCACGAGCGGAAGACCGCGAGCACCGCCCGGCGCAACTGCTCGGCGGGCGACTGCGGGAAGTGGTCGCCCGTCACGACATGGATCAGGTTCTTGTACGTGTCCACGAGTTGGGCGAGGTCGCTCGCGTCCAGCCGCAGATCGTCCGGGGCGCCGCGTTTCTCCTTGAGCCGTGTCATGGCCCGCTCGAACAGTTCGGCGTCGACGCCCATGACCGTACTGCCGAACATCTGCACCAGCCTGCGGTACGAGTCCCAGGCGAACCGCTCGTTCCCGGAGGCCTTGGCCAGTCCCGGTACGGAGGCGTCGGTCAGCCCGATGTCGAGGACCGTCTCCATCATGCCCGGCATCGAGAAACGGGCGCCGGAGCGGACGGACAGCAGCAGTGGGTCGTCCGGCTGCCCCAGGCGCCGCCCGGCGGCGGTCTCCAGGACCGACAGGTGACGGGAGATCTCCCGGGACATCCCCTCGGGTTCCGTGCCGGTGGCCAGGAAGGCCCGGCAGGCCTCGGTGGTGACGACGAACCCCGGCGGCACCGGAAGGCCCAGCGCGGTCATCTCGGCCAGGTTCGCTCCCTTGCCACCGAGCAGGTCGGCCATGTCACGACCGCCTTCGGTGAAGTCGTACACGTAACGGACCATCACATGTGCTCCTCGGCTCGGTACCGCGGCCCTGTGGACGTGCCGTCCTCCAGCGTCGGACCGCCGGGGGCGGCGGAGGAGGTGCTGGATGTCCCTTCAGGTGGGCCGGTCGGCCCGTGTGACCCTCGTGGAGAATCGGTTCGCCTGGGGAATCGGGGCCGACCGGCCCTGGTCGTTCGTCCCGGGAACCGGAAGGATCCAGCAGCAGAAGAAGAAGCCGGTACGCGCGCGGGTGCGGACATCGGCGTCCGGCGTACGAGAGGAAGCATCCGATGGCCGACAGCGAACGGACGGGCCCCGACAGCCCCATCCGGGTCTTCCTGCTGGACGACCACGAGGTGGTACGGCGTGGGGTGCACGACCTGCTGAACGACGAGCCGGACATCACCGTGGTCGGCGAGGCCGGGACCGTCGAACAGGCCCTCGTGCGCGTTCCGGCACTGCGGCCCCAGGTGGCGGTCCTCGATGTCCGGCTGCCCGACGGGGACGGGGTGACCGTGTGCCGGGAACTGCGCTCACGCATGCCGGATCTCGCCTGCCTCATGCTGACCTCGTTCGACGACGAGGAGGCGCTGCTCGACTCGATCATGGCCGGGGCCTCCGGGTACGTCCTGAAGCAGATCAAGGGAGCGGACCTGGTGTCGGCCGTCCGCACGGTGGCCGCGGGCCAGTCGCTGCTCGATCCGAGCGCCACCGCCAGGCTGATGGCCCGTCTGCGCGCGGGGGACCAGCCGAAGGAGGAGCCGGACGCGCTGCCCGGCCTCACCGAGCGGGAGCGGGAGATCCTGGCCCTCATCGGCGAAGGGTTGACCAACCGTCAGATCGGTCAGCGGCTCTTCCTCGCGGAGAAGACGGTCAAGAACCACATCTCACGCCTGCTGGCCAAGCTGGGTGTGGAGCGGCGCATACAGGCCGCCGTCATCGCCACCCAGGCGCAGGCCCAGACCCGGGACAGGCCGAAGAACGAAGGCCGCTGAGGCCCGAGAGGCCGAGCCCGAGAGTCCGAGTCCGAGTCCGAATCCGAGTCCCCGTAAGGGTGTTGAGCGGCGGGCCGCAGGGCCGAACGTCCCCCAGGCTCGCCCCGTACGGCCCAAGTCCCGCCCGGTCCGCCTCCCGCACGCTGGCAGCGGAGACAGACACGGGACGGACCGGAAGGACGAGGGACATGGGCGTACGGGTGGGCATCAACGGCTTCGGCCGCATCGGACGCAACTATCTGCGCTGCGTGCTTGAGCGCGCGGAGACGGGTGCGGGCACACCGGTGGAGGTCGTGGCGGTCAACGACATCACCTCGCCGGCGGTTCTGGCGCACCTGCTGGAGTTCGACTCGACGTACGGACGGCTGCACCGCGCCATCGAGCACGACGACACCTCACTCACCGTCGACGGGCACCGCATCGCCGTGACCGCCGAGCGGGACCCCGCCGCGCTGGCCTGGGGTGACCTCCGCGTGGACGTGGTCATCGAGTCGACCGGCCGCTTCCGTACCCAGGAGGACGCCGGCCTGCACCTCAAGGCGGGGGCGCGCAAGGTGCTGCTGTCCGTACCGGGCAAGGGAGTCGACGGCACGATCGTGATGGGCGTCAACGAGAACACGTACGACACCGGGCGGGATCACGTCGTCTCCAACGCCTCGTGCACCACCAACTGCGTTGCTCCCATGGTGAAGGTGCTGAACGATCACTTCGGCATCGTCAAGGGCCTGATGACCACCATCCACGGCTACACAAACGACCAGGTCGTCCTGGACGGTCCGCACAAGGACCTCCGCCGGGGCCGCAGCGCCGCCGTGAACATCATCCCCACCAGTACCGGGGCCGCCCGCGCCGTGGGCCTCGTCCTGCCGGAACTGGCGGGCACACTCGACGGTATCGCCGTACGCGTCCCCGTCGAGGACGGTTCGCTGACCGACCTGAGCGTGGTCCTGGAGCGGCCCGCGTCGGCGGACGAGATCAACACGGCGTTCCGGGAGGCCGCCGACGGTCCGCTGCGGGGCATCCTGCGGGTGTCCGACGCCCCGATCGTCTCCCGCGACATCGTCGGCGACCCCGCCTCGTGCGTCCTGGACGCCCCGCTGACCCAGGCCCACGGCGAACTGGTCAAGGTCTTCGGCTGGTACGACAACGAATGGGGCTACACCAACCGGCTGCTCGACCTCACCGAGTACGTCGCGGCCCGACTGCCCCTGAACTGAAGGCAGTTGCCGCCCCGGACCCGGCTGCGGGGCCCGATCCCTACGCTCTCCCGACCCGGACCGCGCAGACCCGCACCGGACCGATACCGTGACACCCGACCGGAACGGTCGGCTGTCCGTGCGTCGAGGGGACCTGGAGGATCGACCGGTGGGAAGCGCCGAGGAGTCCCGTCGGGCCCGCGTACGACTGCCGCAGCTGAAGCTGGACGAGCTGCTGGAAGAACTGCAGGCCAGACTGGACGCCGCACGCGGTACGCGCGACCGCGTGCACAGCTTGCTGGAGGCCGTGCTCTCCGTCGGCCGGGAGCTGGACCTGGAGCAGGCGCTGCGCAGCATCGTGGAGGCCGCGGCCGTGCTCGTGGACGCGCGATACGCGGCCCTCGGGGTGATCGGGGCGGACGGCAAGCGGCTGTCGGCCTTCCACACGATCGGGATCAGCGAGGAACAGATCGCCGAGATCGGCCACTACCCGGAGGGGCACGGCATTCTGGGCGAACTCATCCGGCATCCCGAACCCCTGCGGCTGGTCAAGCTGTCGGAGCACCCTTCCTCGTACGGGTTCCCGCCCCATCACCCACCGATGAACACCTTCGTCGGTGTCCCGATCCGGGTGCGGGAGCAGGTCTTCGGCAATCTCTACCTGACCGAGAAGCAGGGCGGCGCACAGTTCGACGAGGAGGACGAGTCGGTCCTGTCGACCCTGGCGGTGGCCGCCGGCGTGGCGATCGACAACGCCCGCCTCTACGAGGAGTCGCGGCTGCGCGAACGCTGGCTGCAGGCGAGCGCGGAGATCACCCACTGCCTGATGTCCGGCAGCGACCGCGCCGAGGTCCTCGGCCTGATCGCGGAGCGGGCGAGGGACATCACCTCGGCGGCGCTGACGGTGGTCGCCCTGCCCATGGAGAACACGGACTCGCTCACCGCCGAACTGGCCTTCGGCGAGGCGGCGGAGGCACATCGAGGGCTCGTGCTGCCGGTGGACGAGGGTCTGATCGGCCGGGCGTTCTCCGCAGCCGCCTCGGTCGCCAGTCCCGACATCTCCGCGGAGGAACGGGACGCGTCCGGGCCCCCGCGTTTCACCGGTCTTGGTCCGGCCGTGGCCGTCCCCATCGGAACGGGCGAGCGGGTGCGCGGGATCGTCCTGCTGGTGCGCGAGTCCGGCGGGCCGGCGTTCACCGAGAAGGAGACCCGGGCGCTGCAGGGGTTCGCCGCGCAGGCAGCGGTCGCGATGGAACTGGCGGAACGGCGTGAGGACGCCGAGGAGATCGCGGTGCTCAAGGACCGCGACCGGATCGCCCGCGACCTCCACGACCTGGCGATCCAGCGGCTGTTCGCCACCGGCATGACCCTGCAGAGCGCCAGCCGTTTCATCGAGCACGACGAGGCATCGGAACGTGTGTCGCGGGCGGTGGACGACCTGGACGAGACCATCAAGATCATCAGGTCGACGATCTTCGGCCTGCGTGCGCGGGAGGGTGCCGCCGCCCCGGGCCTGCGGGCCCGTGTGGTCCGTGTGGTCGGCGAGGCGGCTCCGGTGCTCGGTTTCACCCCCGGCCTCCAGATGGAGGGGCTGGTGGACACCCAGGTCGCCAAGGAGACGGCCGACCACGTGGTGGCCGTGCTCTCCGAGGCCCTGACCAACATCGCCCGGCACGCCCGGGCCACGTGTGCCGCGGTGGTTCTGGAGACCGACGGCCGCGAGGTGCGCCTGACGGTCTCCGACGACGGCGTGGGCATCGCGCCCGGGGGCCGCCGGAGCGGCCTGCGCAACATGGCGGAACGGGCGGGGCAGTTGGGCGGAGAGTTGCAGCTGGACAGCCCTGAGGGCGGCGGTACGACCTTGGTGTGGTGGGCGCCGGTGGGGGAGCGGTAGGACCACGCGGCGGCGGGCGCCGACGGACGGCGGCTGGTGGGGCGATGGGCGGAACGGCCGAGAACCGGTCGGCCCGTCCGTCAGGGCCGTTCGGCCCGGAAGAAGCACACCGATCGGCTCAAGTGCGGATTCCGGCCCGGGAGTTGAATGGAGGCGTCCTGACCGCGGGTGGAACGTCCTGAATCATATGGAAGGTGGTGGCCATGATGGAGCTGCCCCTGGTGGTGGGCGTGGACGGATCGGAGTCCAGCCTTCAGGCAATGGACTGGGCGGTGGACGAGGCGGCCCGCCACGGCCTGCCGATCCGCCTGGTGCACGCCTGCCTGTGGGAACGCTACGAAGGTGACGAACAGACCGATGGAGCCGGACGCCCGTCGGACCAGGCACTCGCCGAGAACATCCTCGGCTCCGCCGCCGAGCGCGCCCGACAACGTGATCCCTCCGTGCGGGTCGTCGCGGAGGTCGTGCCGGAGGACGCGCCGACCGCCCTGCTGCAGGCGGCCCGCGACGCCTCGGCCCTCGTCACGGGCTCACGTGGCCGCGGCGAGCTGAGGGGGCTGCTGCTGGGCTCGGTCGGTCTGGCGGTGGCGGCGCGTGCCCACTGTCCGGTGATCGTGGTCCGCGGGGACAAGGCCGCCCTGGAGGCGACGCACGAGCGCATCCTGCTCGGCGCGGGCGATCCGGCGACGAGCGGTGAGGCGGCCCGGTTCGCGTTCCGCGAGGCGCAGGCACGCGGGTGCACGCTGGATGTCGTACGTGCCTGGCGCTGCCCCTCCTACGAGGGCGCCGACCATCCGAGCATGGCCGGCGTACCGGAGCGGTACCACGAGGAACGGGCCTCGGCGCTGCTCGACGCGGTCGTCCACGAAGGCGTCGCGGACCACTCGGGGGTGCGGGTGCGGAAGACCACCGCCGAGGGGCCGGCCCGCAAGGTGCTCCTGCGGCGCTCGTCGGCGGCGGACCTGGTCGTCGTCGGCGCCCGGCGCAGGCACGGCCACTTCGGCCTGCAACTCGGCCGGGTGGGGCACACACTGCTGCACCACGCGGACTGCCCGGTGGCGATAGTGCCCCAGCAGACCTGACCGCGCAGGGGCCGACCACGCTCAGCGGACGCGGATGAAGACCACGTCGTATCCGCTGTTCGTGGCACGGGACCTGACGTAGACGCCGTCGTTGTCGCCGTTGGGGTTGCCCGTGTTGCCCTCGACGGTGGTGAACGACGATCCGGACACCGTACGCACGATGCCTATGTGCTCGTTGCCGCCGGTGAAGTCGCTTCCGCCGTCCCAGTCGAACGCCACGATGTCACCCGGCTGCGGGCTGGTCGTCACCGACAGGTGGTAGTTGCCGGCCCGCGCCTGCTTGACCCAGCCCGAGACGTAGGAGTTGCGGTAGGAACTGGCCCCGGTCTGCTTGGCCACCCAGCTCACGAACGTCGCGCACCAGGCGTAGTTGCTGGTGGAGAGCGAAAGACCCACGGACGAGCCGTAACTGTTCGCGCGGGCGCTGCCCTCGACCGTGCCGGCCTCGGCCTCCGCCACTTCGAGGATCTTGCCGTAACCGCCGCCGGGCGGGGGCGACGACGGCGGGGTGACCGCGCCGTACAGCGCGGCCTTGGTGTTCGGTCCCGCGTGGCCGTCGACCGACAGCCCCTTCTCGGCCTGGAAGTCCCTGACGGCACTGTCGGTGAGCGCACCGAAGTCGCCGTCCACGGCGAGATCGGCACCGTGGTGGTTGAGCAGGCTCTGCAACTCGGTGACACAGCCGCTGCGTTGCCCCTGCACGATCTCGTTCGGGCAGGAGGCGGAGTTCAGGTTGATCGGCGCGGGCGCGCCGTTGCCGCCGCCACCGCCGATGTTCGCGTACAGGGCGGCCTTGGTGTTCGGGCCGACCGCGCCGTCGGCGGTGAGGCCGCTCGCGGACTGGAACGCCTTCACGGCCGCCAGGGTCTGGGGACCGAAGCTGGCGTCGACGTCGAGGCTCTGACCCTTGCCGTTCAGCAGGGACTGCAGCGTGGCGACACAACCGCCGCTCTGCCCCTCCACGATGTTCTCCGGGCACGACGACGACCGCAGGTCCAGGCTCGTCGACGGTGACTCGTCGGTGTCGTACAGCGCCCGCTTGGTGTTCGTACCGACCTGTCCGTCGGCCGTGAGGCCCCGGGAGGTCTGGAAGGCGCGTACGGCGCCGGCCGTCCCGGCGCCGAAGTCGCCGTCCACGTCCACGGCGTACCCCTGGTGGCGCAGCAGCCGCTGGAGCTCGGTGACGCAACCGCCCTGGGCGCCCTGGACGATGTTCGCGGGGCAGGAGGCGGAGTTCAGGTTGACGGGGGCGGGCGCCGAGCCTCCGGTCGCGTACAGCTTGCTCTTGGTCGCCGGGCCCACCCGGCCGTCCACGGCGATGGCGGTGGCGGCCTGGTACTCACGGACCGCGTAGAGCGTGCCCGCCCCGAACTGACCGTCCACCACGAGACCGGCGCCGTGCGCGTTGAGGAGGTTCTGCAACTCCGTGACGCAACCGCTCGTCTGGCCCTGCACGATCTCGGCGGGGCAGGACGCGGAGGTCAGCTTGATCGGGGCCGGTGCCGCCGCGGCGGGCTGGGCGCCGATCACGAGGCCGGCCGAGACCATGGCCGCGGTGGCGGCGAAGGTCCCGACGCGCGTCCGCCACCCCGCCCCGGTGCGGCGCGTGTCCCGGCGTGGGTGACTGTGGTCTTCGGCGCGAACGAGGAATGCGAGTCTTCCCATGGCGGGGAGGTTCTCCTTCGGTTGCTGGAGGGGCTTCTGACGTACCGTCGGCTTACGGCTTACGGCTTACGGCTTACGGCTTACGGCTTACGGCATACGCGCCACCGGTCACGGGCTGGGCGCCCGGCGCGGTTGTGGGGGAGGCGGGAACGCGCAACCCCGGCCCGTCCTTGCCGTTGCAGGACGGGCCGGGGTGGGTCACTCGGACTCTCAGGCGGCGAAGCGCTTGAACGCCGCCCGGGTGCCCGCACCGGCGATGCCGTCGATGTCACCCGTGTAGCCGTAGTCGTCCTTCAGCAGGCGCTGCAGCGCCTTGATGGTGTTGGTGCCGGGGTCCCCGTCGATCTCGCCCGTGTAGCCCCAGTACTTCGCGAGGCAGCGCTGGAAGGCCTTCCAGCTGTTGGTGCCCAGCTGGCCGTCGATGGTGTCCGTGTAGCCCCAGTAGTCCGCGAGGAAGTTCTGGACGTTCTTGGCCTCGGCCGTGGTCAGACCGAAGTTCTGCGTCGCGGCCACGGCGGCGGGCTGTGAGACGGCCGCCGTGTGCGCGGTGGTCCCGGTCGCCGCGAAGCTGGTGCCCGCGGTCGCCACACTGCCGGCGGCGAGGCCGACAACGGTGACGAGTCCGGCGATGGTCGTGCCCAGAGCGTTCGGTCGCATGCTTTCCTCTTTCGGTCGTGGAATCCGCACCTGCCTCGACTGACGGGACCAGGTGGCGAGGACAAAGGTGCAGGGCGCCGGGGCCTCGTGGCCACGGCTCAGGCGCAGTTGGCGGTTGCTCGGGACGACCACCCCGCTGACCTGCGACGACAGGGTCCGGTGGGACGGTTGTGTGGGACACCTGTGACAGATGTGACGGGCTCATGCAGAATGCGAAGCGGCGAAGGGGGTCGCTGATCACGCTCATGAACGCATTTGGGGAAACATGTCGCGCTACAAGCCGCTGTCCGATGAACTCGATCCCTGCGAAAGGCAGTTGGTGGAGGAGTTACGTCGGCTGAAGGATCACGGCGAGCTGACGATGCGGCACCTCGCGGCAAAGACCGGCTACAGCTCCAGATCGTGGGAGCGGTACCTGGGAGGCACCTCGCTGCCGCCCCGGGAGGCGCTGGAGGCACTGGCCCGGATCACGGGCGCCGACCCCGTACCGCTGCTCGCGCTGCACGAGGTCGCCGCCGACACCTGGGACAGCCGCCGCGCCAAGACCGCCGTAGAGCCGCGGCCCACGACGCGGGAACAGGACAAGGACCAGGATCAGGACGAGAGGCACGGACAGGATCAGGGGCACGGGCAGGACCATGGACAGGATTCGGTCACACTGATCGGGCCCACGACGCCCCCTGCCACCGCACCAGCTCACGTCCGCTTCCCGCACATCGCCCTCACGGCAGGCGTCGTAGCCCTGGCCGTGGCACTCTCGGCGGCGCTGCTGCTCATGCTGCGCCTCGACGACGACGTCACCCAGGCGACCGTCGCCGCCCCGCCCTCCACCGCCGCGGCCTCGCCGTCACCCTCCTACACCTGCCGCATCGCCCGAGTGGACGGCCTCTGGTCGGCAGGCATCAACGAAGGCCGGAACGACGAGATCGTCTACGGGGCCACGGGCGCCGACGTGGCCGAAGCGCAGTGTCTGCTGCGCCGGGCGGGCATCTCACCCGGCGGGATCGACGGCATGTTCGGCCCGCTGACACTGCGGGCCGTCAAATCGTTCCAGCAGCGCTCGGGCCTGGTCGTCGACGGGATGCTGGGGCCGCGCTCCTGGAAGGCGCTGCGCGGATGACAGGGGCTGTACCTTCACCGCCGGGCGCCCGACTGGCCGTCGTGCTGCAGCAGTTGAAGCAGCGCACCGGCCTGAGCCTGGCGCAGCTCGCGAACGTGACCACCTTCAGCAAGTCGTCCTGGGAGCGCTACCTCAACGGCAAGAGTCTGCCGCCGCGCAGCGCGGTCATGGAGCTGTGCCGTCTGGTCGGCGAATCAGCCGACCACCCGCTGGCGCTCTTGGACATCGCCCGGACGCACCGGACGCATGCAGCGCGTGGAACGCCTGGAACGCCTGGATCGAAGGCGGCGCCGCAGAACGAGACGGCACCGGACGCCAGCGCCCCCTCCGGGACAACCCCGCCCGATACCGGGCCGCCCGGCACCGGCCCGACCGAGTCATCCCCGGACGACGCCAACCTCACGGGCACCCGCACCCGTACCCGCCCGACCAGCCGCCGGCCCGTAGCCGTCCTCACCGCCCTGGTGTCGGTCTGCGCGGTGGTCGTGGGAACGCTCGTGCTCATCAACCTTCCCCCCTCGCACGGCATGGAGGCGCCTCCGTCCCCCACGCCGCCCTCCACCACCGGGGCGCTGTGCCGTCACACTGCCTGTCAGGACAAGGACCCGATCGCGATGAAATGCGGTGCTCAGCCGACGACACTCGCAGAGCACGAGACCGCCACGGGGGCCTGGATCCAGATCCGCTACAGCGAGGAGTGCGGGGCGAGTTGGGCCCGTATGTGGGGCGCGGCGGTGAACGACCGGATCGAGCTGCGGACGGGCGGCCGGGACGGCTCCCGCCACGGCGCTAGGGTCACGAGCCGCAACGAGGCGGACACCTACGTCCACACGCTGATGAGCGTGGCCGGCCCCGGGACGGCGATGCAGGTCTGCTTCAGCCCCGCGACGGGCGGCGCGAAGGAATGCTTCAGGGCGCGCCCGGACGCGGCCGTCGCACCCTCCGCAACGGCCGCGTCCGCAAGCTGAGTTGACCAGAGCGTCAGCCCTGCGTCGCGCGTCGTCATCCTGGCGGCGCTACTCGCCGGCGCCGGCACCGGCCGACGCCGGCGCTGTCGTCGGGATGGCGTTGTCGACGAGGACGGCAGCGATGGCGGCGGCGGTGGCGAACGCGTCCGTGTTGAGGACTCGGCTGCGGGCCGAGGCGCCGTCCAGTAGCAGCGCCAGTTGTTCGCCGAGCTGTTCGGGATCAGCGACGCCGGCCTCGCGGGCGGTCTCGGCGAGCCGGGCGGCGAAGCCCTTCTTGTAGTCGCGGGCGTATACGCGCGCCGGGTGGTCCGGGTCGGGGATCTCGACGGCCGCCGCGATGTACGGGCACAGGGGAGCGTGTGCGTCGAACGCGGCGAGGAGCCGCTCGCGAGGCGTGAGATCGGTGCGGTCGAACACCTCCGGCAGGATGTCGGGATCGAACCGGCGCAGGCACTCGGCGATCAGGTCGTCCTTGCCGGTGAAGTGCTGGTAGAGCGTGCGCTTGGACACCTCGGCGACCGCGCAGAGCTGGTCCATGCCGGTGCCGCCGATGCCTTGATCGCGGAACAGTCGTTGTGACGCTCCGAGGATGCGCTCACGTGCGCCCCTGCCGCGGCGCAGGCCTCGCGGCCCCTTCTCCAGCTCTGTCATACGCCCAGCCTAACCCACGTGGGTACCGATCGGTGTGCATAGCTTGCACCGCTCGCCGCGGTTCGCTACGGTCATCGGTAAGTACTCAGATCGGTGTACTTAATTTCGGCACGGCAGATGAATGGAGTGCATCGTGGGAAAGCTCGATGGCAAGGTCGCGGTGATCACGGGCGCGACGAGCGGGATGGCACTGGCCGGTGCGAAGTTGTTCGCCGACGAAGGAGCTCACGTCTTCATTTCGGGCCGGCGGAAGGACGCGCTGGACGAGGCCGTCAGGCTGATCGGCCGGAACGTGACCGGCGTGCAGGGTGATGCGGCCGACCTCGATGATCTGGACCGGCTGTTCGAGACGGTCAAGCGGGAAAAGGGCGCGATCGACGTGCTGTGGGCGAGCGCCGGGACAGGTGGGCAGGGCAAGCTCGGCGAGATCACCGAGGAGCAGTTCGATGCCGCCTTCTCGCTGAACGCGCGCGGCACGCTGTTCACGGTCCAGAAGGCGCTGCCGTTGTTCAACGACGGAGGCTCGATCCTCATGACCGGGTCGAACGCATCACTCCGGGGCTACCCCGACTGGGGCGTGTACGCGGCGAGCAAGGCCGTGCTGCCCGCCTACGCACGGGTGTGGGTGGCCGAGCTGAGGGACAGGAGGATCCGGGTGAACGTGCTGACTCCCGGCCAGGTCGCCACGCCGATCCTGGAAGAGGTGATGGACGAACAGATGAAGGCGCAGTTCGAATCCGTCATCCCGCGGCGGGAGATGGGCCGCCCTGAGGAGATCGCGTCGGCCGCGCTGTTCCTGGCCTCGGACGACTCCAGTTACGTCAATGGCATGGAACTGGTCGCCGACGGCGGCACCACGGTCATCTGAGCACGTCCCTGCTGGTAGCCGGCGCCGCGCCGACGGGTATCCGCGGCGGCGCCCGGCTCCCCCCCCGGGAGGCCCGTCGGCAAGCGTCGGCCCACGCCTCACTGACGCATGCACAACAACTGCCCCATGCGCAACAACTGATCCATACACAACAAGGGAACACACATCATGTCCACCATCAGCATCATCGGCTCGGGCAACATGGCCGCCACCATCGGTACTCGGGCGGCGAAGCGCGGCCACACCGTCGAGTTCATGAGCCGCGACGCCGCCAAGGCTCTGGCGCTCGCCGACCAGGTCGGCAGCGGAGCCACCGCCGGCATGTACGGCGCGAGGCCGGCGGGTGACATCGTCATCGTGGCCGTCCTGTACACCGGCGCGGTCGAAGTGGTCGCGCACTACGGCGACGCGCTGGCCGACAAGATCCTCGTCGACATCACCAACCCGTTCGACGCCGATGTCAGTGGGCTGGTGACCACCCCGGGCAACTCGGTGTCCCAGCAGATCGCCGCCACCGCTCCCGACGGCGCACACGTCGTGAAGGCGTTCAACTCGATCCTCCAAGGTGTCCTCGCGGAGGACAAGCCGGTGGACGTGTTCTTCGCCGGTGACAACGCCGAGGCGAAGGCGCGTGTCGCGGCGTTTCTGGAGAGCCTGGACATGCGGGCCCTCGACGCGGGAGGACTCGACATGACGCACGCCCTCGAATGGGCCGGCATCCTCCTGGTGGGCGTGGCACGCAACGGCGCCGGCTTCGACATCGCCTTGGGTGCCAAGGCCCTCTGAAGGCTCACTCCAGGTACGAAGTCTCACTCCAGGTCACACCCTTTCGGGCGTCCGGCTCGACCGGCTCCAGTCCTTGTTGGTGAGGACCCTGCTGTAAAAAAATAGTAGCCATGGATATTATGTCTATGTACTCTATTTGGCATGAGCAAAGGTTCGCCGAGCCCCACACCCGGTTTCTTGGTGTGGCGACTCGCCAACAAGTGGCGCGTCGCGGTCGACCGCGCGGTGGCTCCGCTGGGTCTCACCCACGCGCAGTACTCGCTGGTCGCGTCGCTGTACGGCATGCGGCGCACCGGCGAGCGGCCCAGTCAGCGCCGCCTCGCCGACCACACCGGACTGGAGGCGTTGTACGTCTCGAAGCTGGCGCGCGCACTGGAGTCGGCCGGACTGGTCGAGCGCACCCGCGATCCCCGCGACCCGCGCGCGGTACAACTGGCGCTCACCGAGCAGGGGGAGGCCGTCACACGGCAGGCCATCGCGGTGGTCCAGCAACTGCTCCAGCAACTGCTGGACCCGCTCGGCGGCCTCGACGCCCCGCGGACGCGTGCGTTCACCGACGAGCTGACGGCCCTGCTCGACGTACCGCTCGATCCATCCGTACCGAACGCGAACGACGAGAGCACCTGACGAGAGAAAACAGGGGGGACAACAACATGACCACCAGCGCGTCCACCGCTACCGCACCCGCCGCCAACGCCCGCGACCTCGCCCTGGCCCACTACGCCGCCCGCGGAGTCCTGGAGCACGTACTGGCCCGGTACGGCGCCACGTTCCAGCAGCAGGTCGCTCTGCGCGCCGCCATCACTGCCGACACCCCGCAGGCGCCGGACGATCTCGTCGCCCAGGTCCAGGGGTCCCTCAAGGCGGATCCGGTCGATATCCGTGCCACGCTCGACGAGTTGCTGGCGAAGCAACTGCTCGTCGCCGAGGGTGCGTACCTTCGCCCCACCGACGCGGGGCGCGAACTGCTCGCCGCCGTCGGCGCGGAGACCGCCCCCCTCTCCGCCCGCATCTGGGGCGGGATACCCGCCGAGGACCTGGCCGCCGCAGGCCGCGTCCTGACCCTCGTCACCGAACGCGCCAACGCGGAACTGTCGACGCTGACGGCCTGACATCATCGGCGAGATCAAACGGCTCATCGGTGACATGAGTTGGGCTACTCGCAGATGCATGTGTTGCGGTTGGTGACTCGCGTCCTCGGCGAGGTCCGCGTCGGGCTGCTGACCGCCGAGTAGCAGCCGCCGGGCCGACCGGCCATCCAAGGAAAGGGTCGGCGCCGGGCCGAGCAGGCCGGCGCCGACCAGGAAGTGCGTGGTTCCGGCGTTCCCGCCCAACGGACCGCGGTCAAGGCCGAATTCATGTCAGCGGCGGCGCAGCATCATGACGACGGCGATGATGATGATAATGACGACGATGGTGCCGAGACCGATGTACACGGGTTTCTCTCTCTGTCGAAAACGCGGCACCCGTTGGTGTCGCAGAGCCCGAGTGCCCCCGTTGGGGCGGTTCATCCCGGCCATATGACCGAGGCCGGCCACGACCCGTCAGTCGACCATCCGTGCGCGAAGGGTTTACAGCCCACTTGCAACGATGTAAACACCTGCTTGCAGCCACCCCATGAACACCTTCTCGGCACAGAGCTCCCGACAACGTTGTCTGCCATCGCCGGCCTCACCCCCACGGAGGTTCTCGTGACTGTCCGATCGACCGGGTTTCTCGCCAAGTCCTGTGCCACGCTGCTGGTCGGCGGCCTCGTGGCGATGTTCTCGCCCACCACGGCCGTCGCGGCACCCGAGTACTCGACCGCCGAGGCGGGCAACCCCTTCGTCGACGGCTGGTACGCGGACCCCGACATCGCGGTCTACGACGGCAAGTTCTGGGTCTACCCCACGGCGTCCAAGCCCTACGCCGAGCAGACCCACCTCGACGCGTTCTCCTCCACCGACCTGGTCCACTGGACCAAGCACAGCAACGTCCTGAAGACGGCGGACGTCTCCTGGGCCAAGTACGCGGTGTGGGCACCCGCGCCGGTCGAACGGAACGGCAAGTACTACCTGTACTTCGGCGCGAACGACATCCAGAGCGACTCCGAGCTGGGCGGCATCGGTGTGGCCGTCGCCGACCGCCCCGAGGGCCCGTACAAGGACGCTCTCGGCAAGCCGCTGATCTCGCAGTTCCACAACGGGGCCCAGCCCATCGACCAGGACGTGTTCATCGACGACGACGGCCAGGCGTACATGTACTACGGAGGCTGGCACCACTCCAACGTCGTCAAGCTCAACCCGGACATGACCAGCCTGGGCACGTTCGACGACGGGTCCACCTACAAGGAGATCACCCCCGAGAACTTCACCGAGGGCTCCTACATGTTCAAGCGCAACGGCACGTACTACTTCATGTGGTCGGAGGGCGGCTGGACCGGCCCCGACTACTCGGTGTCGTACGCGATGTCCGACTCGCCGACCGGCCCGTTCCGGAAGATCGACAAGGTGCTTGCCCAGGACCCGGCGGTCGCCAAGGGCTCCGGCCACAACTCCGTGGTGAACGTGCCGGGCACCGACATCTGGTACATCGTCTACCACCGCCGTCCGCTCAGCGAGACCGACGGCAACCACCGTCAACTGGCCTACGACCGGCTGTACTTCAACGCCGACGGCACCATCCGGCGTGTCGCGATGCAGGTGAAGGACAACTTCGCCGACGGCAACGCGCTGGGCTGGAAGACGTACGGCGGGACATGGTCCGTCAGCGGCGGACAGTACCGGGTGGGGCGGAACCTGGGCGGCAAGGCGCTGCTCGACACGAACTTCGCCGACTTCACCTACGACGCCGACGTCACCGTCACCTCGGGCGGCGGGGACGCGGGCCTGACGTTCAGGGTGAGCGGGCCGTCCGTCGGCTGGGACAGCTACACGGGCTACTACGCGGGCATCAGCCCGAGCGGCAAGGTGGTCCTCGGCCGGGCGAACGGTTCCTGGACCGAGTTGGCGACGGCCCGTACGACCGTCGGCTCCGGCTCGGCCCACCGGATGCGCGTGAGTGCCGTCGGTTCCTCGATCAAGGTGTTCGTCGACGACATGACGACACCCAAGATCTCCGTCAGCGACAGCACCTACCGCAGTGGCGCGAACGGCGTCCGGGTCTTCGACACCGAGGCCGCCTTCGACAACGTGGCCATCACGCCCGCGGGATGACGACCCGGCGGTGCGGCCACTGACGGTCCTGCCCCGCCGCGAAGCCGAGTGGGCTTCGCGCCGGGGCAGGACAGGTGTCAGTGAGAGTCATCCGGCGGCCAGCGCCCCCAGCACCGTGGCGGCCAGCGCGGAGCGTGCGACCAGGCCGGACACCGAGGTGTTCTCCGAGCGCGCGTGGGCGCCCGAGCCGACCGCCCCGATCCCGTCCAGGACGGGCGTCCCCGCGGCGACAACGAAGTTGCCGTCGCTCGCTCCGCCGACGGACGCCTCCCGCAGATCCTCCCCGAGCAGCGCCGCGCACCGGCGGGCCAACTCCGCGAGCGCCGCGACCTGTTCGGTCCGCTCGAAGACGGGCCGGTTCCAGTCCCCGGTGATCTCCACGCTGGTGCGCGGATCGACCGGGCGCAGGGCGGCGAGAGCGTCGCCGACCCGCTGCTGTTCGGCCGCGGAGGCGACACGGATGTCGATACGCCCGACGGCGCGTCCCGCGGTGACGTTGCTGCGGGTGCCGCCCTCCACCACGCCCACGTTGAGCGAGGTGCCCGCGTCCGGCGCGCGCAGCTCGGCCAGGCGCAGGATCTGGTGGGCGAGTTCGTCCACCGCGCTCGCCCCGGCGGTCGGGTCGAGCCCGGCGTGGGCCTCACTGCCGGTGACCGTCAGGGTGAACAGTCCCACTCCCTTGCGGGCCGTCTTGATCGCGCCGTCCGCCGCCGCCTCGAAGACCATGGCGAGCCTGCTGCCGTGCGACTCGGCGACGATGGCCTCGTGGGAGGCGAGGCTGCCCGTCTCCTCGTCGCCGTTCAGCATCAGGGTGCAGGCCGGCCTGGGCAGGCCCAGGGCGTCGAGGGCGCGCAGGGCCCACACCGCCTGTACGAGACCGGCCTTCATGTCGAACACACCGGGCCCGCTGATGTGGTCGCCGTCCCGCCGGAAGGGCCAGTCGTCGAGGGTGCCGGTCGACCAGACGGTGTCGTAGTGCCCGAGGAGCAGGACCGGCCGACCGTCCTCGGCGACGGCGTCCCGGGCCGGATAGCGGCGTACAAGGATGTCCCCCGCTCCGGCCTGCGCGCGGGGAAGGATCTCCTCGGTGTCCGGTGCGCCCAGGCGCCCGTCGAGCCAGTCCCGCAGCCAGCCGAGACAGGCGTCGAGGTCGTCCGGGTCGTCGCTGGCACTGCCCTGCGAGGTGTACGCGTCGAGGTCGGCGACCATGTCCTCGCGGTGCTCGTCGAGCCAGCGCCGGACCGCCGCGGCCTGTTCCACCTCCGGCAGCCGACCGGGCATCGCGGCCGGGGCAGGGTGGGTCGGGCCGTCCGGCCGCCCGGGTGCCGCCTGCCCGGCGAGGCGGTCCAGCTCCTCCAGCCGTGCTTCCGACATCCCGTCCGGGGCTCCCTCCAGTGAGCGCAGGCCGTCCATGACGGTGCGCAGCAGCGGCGTGGGAAGTCCCTCGCGGGCCGCGTGGTCGAAGACGTCGGCGTAGTGGGTGGTCACCTCGACGGGCCGGTGGCGTACGGCGAGGTCGCGCCAGATGCCGCTGCGGTCCTTCGCCTGCGTACGCAGCCACGCACTCAGGCGGTCGAAGGCGGCGTCGCGTGCCGCCGGATCCGTACCCTGCCGGAGCGGGAGGGGTTCGAAGGCGTCGAAGGCTTCCAGGGTGACGCCGAGCCGGTCGGAGACGGCGAAGATCTCACCGGTCAGGCCGGCCATCGCGGGCCGGTGCCGGTCGATCAGGTCGGCCATGGGGGCGTCGGCGAGGGCCGTGGCGGCGAGCATCGCACCGAAGCCGGCCTTGGCCCACAGATACCCCTCGACGTTGTCGCTGGCCACGGCCGGACCCCAGCTCTGCAGGTCGGCGACGACCGCGCGGACGCGGGGGCTGACCGGGGCGCCGCCGGGCTCGCCGACGACGAGGGCTCCGGCGCCGCCGTCGAGGACGACACCCGGTTCGACCACGTCGGCGAAGATGTTCACGAACGCGGCGACGGTGCGAGGGGCACCGACATGCTGGGCGATCAGGCCCTCGTTGAAGCCGTTCTGGAGCGAGACGACATAGCCGTCCGGCTCCAGACGGGGCGCGATCCACGCCGCCGCCGTACCGGTGGCCTGTGCCTTCACGGCCAGCAGGACCCGTCCGAGGGTGCCGGTGAACTCGTCCGGAGTGGCGGCGAGGACCGGCACGCTCGTACGGGACTCGCCGTGGGCGACGACGAGTCCGCGGGCGCGGATCGCGGCCACGTGAGCGGCGTCGGTGTCGATGACCGTCACCGGGTGGCCGGCCCGCGCGAGGGCGAAGGCGAGCGTGCCGCCGATCGCGCCCCCGCCGACGACGGTGTAGGCGGCCCGCTGCGGGGAGGGGGCGGTCATGTGAGGAGTCCTTCCGTGGAGGCGGTGGCGCCGGCGGCCGGGATCGCCGCGTGCGGAGTGGCGCGGGTGTCGCCGTGCTGCCAGATGCGGGGCAGGTGCAGTGCGCCCGTGCTGGATCCGCCGTCCACGCGCAGGACCTCCCCGGTGATCCAGGAGGCCTCCGGGCCCGCGATCCAGCACACCGCGCGGGCGATGTCCTGGGGGCTTCCCGGGCGGCCGAGCGGGTTGCCGCCGATGGCCGCGGCGTACTCGGCCGAGACGGGATTGCAGTCGCTGGACACCTGGACGAACCCGGGGCTGACCGCGTTGACGCGGATGCCGTGCTCGCCCAGTTCCAGGGCGGCGGCCCGGGTGGCCATCTCCAGCGCGGCCTTGGAACTCGCGTACGGGCCCCCGCCGGGGCGGGCCCGCAGCGCGGAACCGGAGGAGATGTTGACGATTGCGCCGGGCCGTCCGGCCGCCATGGCGAGCCGGGCGAACGCGGCGGTGGCGAGCACGGGAGCACGCAGGTTCACGGCGAACAGCCGGTCCCAGGCGTCGGCCTCGACCTGGGCCATGTCCAGGGACGGATAGACCCCCGCCGCGTTGACCAGGACGTCCACGGGTCCGTGTGCCGCCCAGGCCGCCTCGACCAGGGCTGCGGGCGCGTCCGCGTCGGTGAGGTCCGCGGTGTGCGTCGCCGCGCTGCCGCCCAGCCGTGCCGCGGTCCGCTCCAGCGCCTCGGGGTCGCGGTCGGCGAGCGTGAGCAGGTCGCCCCGTGCGGCGAACTCCTCGGCGATCGCGCCGCCGATACCGCCCGAAGCACCGGTGACGAGCACATGCGCCATCAGTCGAACTCCTTGTCCTTGGTCTCCGGCATCGTGAGATACACGACGAGGGAGATGAGTGCGGCGCCGGAGACGTAGATCCACAGCAGGTCGCTGTGGCCGTTCTCGTGCATCCAGGTGGTCAGGTAGGGGGCCGTGCCGCCGAAGACCGCGACCGCCAGCGCGTAGGGCAGGGCGATGCCGGTGGCGCGTACCTCCGCCGGGAACTGCTCGGCCATGATGACGGCGCAGTTGGCGGAGTAGCCGAGGATCAGCAGCATGCCGACGAGCTGGACCAGGAACAGGCTCAGGAAGCTGCCGCTGAGCAGGTGCAGCAGCGGCCAGGCCAGGACGACGAAGCCGCCGGCGAAGGCCGCCATGGTCGGCTTGCGGCCGATCTTGTCCGAGAGCAGCCCGACGAACGGCAGCGCGACGACGAACACGACCAGACACAGCGTCTGCGACAGGAGGGCCGTCTTCAGCGGGATGCCGGTGGTCAGATTCGCGTACGTGGGTAGGTAGTTGACCCAGATGTAGTAGGTCAGCGTGCCCGCGATCGTGATGCCGGCGACGCGCAGGGTCGCGGCCGGGTGCTCGACGAACATGGTTTTGACGGGGTTGGTACGGGTGCGGCCGGTGTCCTGTGCCTGGGTGAAGGACTCGGTGTCCTCGACCGTCACGCGCAGCCACAGTCCGACCAGACCCAGGAGCCCGCCGAAGATGAACGCGGCGCGCCAGCCCCAGGAGTGCACGGCGTCGTCGCTCAGCACCGAGGTGGTGAGGGTGCCGAGGAGCGAGGCGATGAGGACACCGCCCGCGACCGACACCTGCTGCCACGACCCGGCGAACGCGCGCCTGCCGCGGGCGGCCGACTCCACGAGGAAGGCGGACGAGGAACCGAACTCGCCACCCGCGGAGAAGCCCTGTACGAGCCGGGCCAGGAGCAGGATCAGCGGCGAGAGGACGCCGATGGTGTCGTAGTTCGGGGTGATCGCGATCAGGAAGCCGGCGCCCGCCATCAGCGCGACCGTGAGGGTCATGCCCTTCTTACGGCCGTACCGGTCGGCGTAGGCCCCGAGGACGGCGGCACCGACCGGACGCATCACGAAGCCGACGGCGAACACGGCGAGCGTGGACAGCAGGGCCACCGCTCCGTCGCCCTTGGGGAAGAACTCGTCAGCGATGATCTTCGCGAAGATCGAGTACAGGGCCCAGTCGACCCACTCGACGGTGTTGCCGATGGTGCCGGCCACGATGGCCTTGCGCTGGGCGCCGCTCAGTCTGCCCGGGGCGGGGGAGTCGCCGCCCTTGGACAGGGGACCGGCGGGTGGTGTGGCGGATCCGGTGGTCATGGCGTCTGCTCCGGGGCGTCGGGGACGGAACGGGCGGTCGTCTGGTCGTTTCCGGCTGTCATCCCGCTGTTCAGCACGGCACGGGCCGTGTCGGCGAGCTGGGCGTGCGTGGCGTACCAGACGTCGGAATGGGCGGCGATGTGGTCGAGGAGTTCACGCAGGGCCACCAGGCGCGAGCGGTGCCCGATGACGTGCGGGTGCAGGGTGAGCTGGAAGACACCGCCGTCGCGGTACGCGGCGTCGAATTCGTCGGTCCAGATCTCCAGCACGTCGCGCGGACGGCTGTGCGGACGGACCGAGCCGTAGCGGTCCATCGTGAAGTACGGCGCGTCGTCCCGGATCCAGTCCACGGGGATCTCGACCAGACCGGTGGGCCTGCCCCCGGCGACGATCTCGTAGGGCTCGTCGTCGGCCATCAGCGAGGAGTCGTACGCGAAGCCGAGTTCGAGCATGATGTCGAGCGTCGAGTCGGAGAAGTCCCAGGACGGCGTGCGGATACCGACGGGCCGCTGCCCGGTCAGCGTGGTGAGGGTGTCCAGGGCGCGTGCGGTCAGCTCCCGCTCGTCGTCGCGGCCCAGCAGCATGTTGCGCTCGTGGATCCAGCCGTGGACGGCCAGCTCGTGCCCGTCCCGGGTGTAGGCGCGCGCCTCCTCGGGGTGAACCAGGGCGGAGACCGCCGGCATGAAGAACGTGGCGGGCACGCCGTACCGGGCGAGGAGATCGAGGATCCGGGGCGCGCCGACGCGGGCGCCGTACTCGCCCTGGGCGAGGCGGCCGGGGCTGGTCTCGCCGTCGCGCAGCGGGATCGTCTCGTGGTCGGAGTCGAAGGAGATCGCGACCGCGACGCGGGCACCACCGGGCCAGCGGTCGGGGACCAGCCGTCGTCCGGCGCGCACGGCGTCGAGGTGGCCGCGCCAGGTCGGTTCGGTCCAGCGCCAGCTCTCCGCGGGCAGGCCGGAGTCGTCTGTGGGCATGGTGACTCCACGGGGTCGGGGACAGGACGGGAAAAAGTGGGGGAGCGGGGCGTGGGAGAGGTCGCGGATACGCGGCCGGGCGGGTGCCCGCTCAGGCGGCGGGGCGGACCATGCGGTGCCAGGAGTACTTCATGGTGACGAGGTGCAGGGTCACGTCGGAGGCCAGCAGGCCGGGCAGCGCCCCGATGACGTCGCTGGTGTAGCGGAACAGGTCGGCGCGGCGGGGGAGCACCATGTGCCCGACGAGGTTGAAGCGTCCGGTCGCCGCGCCCAGGAACTTGGTTCCCGGATGCCCGGCGAGCTGCCGTCCCGCCGCGTCGAGCCGGTCGGGCTCGATCGACAGCCAGACCATGAACTCCGCGTCGTACCCGATCAGAGCCGGCTCGACCAGGGTGCGGAACTGGAGGATGCCGCGGGAGATGAGCCGGTCCATGGCCCGCGCGACGCTGGACTCGGTGTGATCCAGGTTCCTGGCCAACGTGCTGACCGGGGTGCGGCCGTCCTCCTTGAGGGCTGCCACGACCGCCTGCTCCAGGGTGGTGAGCGCCTGTGGTGTGACGTCCCAGTCGGCGCGGTCGCAGGACGACGCCAGGGTGTCGGGCCGCAGGTCGGCAGCCGCCTCCGCGGGCAGCAGTCCGGTGTCCCACATGGACGCCGAGGTGAACGCGCGGATGACCGGTACGGCCTCGGTGCTGGTGATGAGGTCGGCCGCGGGCAGATCGGTGAAGAGCATCCGCATCATCTCCTCGTTGTCGCGGGCGACGAAGTCGACGATCAGGTCGGCGGCGCCGGTGACGACAGCGACGAAACGCACATCCGGACTGGCGGTGAGCCGGTCCGCGACGTCGAGACCACGGCCGGGCCTGGCCTGCACCCGGACGAGCATGGAGGATCCCTCCCGCGTCCGGTCCAGCTCCAGGGTGCCGACGACCCGCAGCAGTCCGCGCTCGCGCAGGGCCCGGTAGCGCCGCTGGGCGGTCGTCTCGCTGGCGTCCACCCACCGTGCCACCGCGCTCCACGGGGCACGACCGTTGAGCTGGAGCGCGGCGATGATGCGCCGGTCCAGGTCGTCGATGGTGTCCACGGGGGCTCGGTGGTTCATGGCGCCGACGCTAATGAGCACCGGGGCCGCCGTCAATGAAGGAATCCTGCATCCCCCCTGGTCAGAGCCGTGTCATCCGGCAGCCGGGGGATTACGGAGACGTAAAGGACGCAGTTGGGGCCCGTGTCGGCACATGGCTGGAAGGCGACGGATTACGCCACCACGTGTCTGAAAAAGTTCATCAGGAGTGTGCTTGCGCGGAAGGTCCTGCCGGTGTGGGGGCGAGAGAGGTCAGGAGGGGCGGCGGGCAAGGCGTTCCGCCGATCCGGTGGAGGCCGGGGTTGCCTACTCTGGTGGCATGCGCATGCGCCCCACCTTGAGCTGGACCCCGACCGACGACCTGCCGCCCGGCACCACCGACCCGCAGCCGGTCACCGACGCGCTGCGCCTCGGCGGGGTGCTGGTGCTCAGCGGAGCGGGCATCTCCACGGAATCGGGCATCCCCGACTACCGGGGCGAGGGCGGGAGCCTGAGCCGGCACACCCCGATGACCTACCAGGACTTCGTCGGCGGTGCGCCGGCGCGGCGCAGGTACTGGGCGCGCAGCCACCTCGGCTGGCGTACCTTCGGCCGGGCCCGCCCCAACGCGGGGCACCGGGCCGTCGCCGCATTCGCGCGGCACGGCCTGCTCACCGGCGTGATCACCCAGAACGTCGACGGCCTCCACCAGGCCGCGGGCACCGAGGGCGTCGTGGAGCTGCACGGAAGTCTGGACCGGGTCGTCTGCCTGTCCTGCGGCACCTTCAGCCCGCGCCGCGAACTCGCCCGCCGGCTGGAGCAAGCGAACGCGGGCTTCGCACCGGTGGCCGCGGCGATCAACCCCGACGGCGACGCCGACCTCACCGACGAGCAGGTCGGGGACTTCCAGGTGGTGCCCTGCACGCGTTGCGGGGGCATCCTCAAACCGGACGTGGTGTTCTTCGGTGAATCCGTGCCTGTCGCCCGGGTCGAGCAGTGCCGCGAACTGGTCCGTGCGGCGACCTCTCTGCTGATCCTCGGCTCCTCGTTGACGGTGATGTCCGGGCTCCGCTTCGTCCGTCAGGCGGCGCAGGACGGGAAGCCTGTGCTGATCGTCAACCGGGACGCGACCCGCGGTGACGTCCACGCGGTCACCCGGATCGCACTCCCGCTGGGGACGACGCTGACCACCGTGGCCGACGGCCTGGGCATCCCGTTCGAGGGCGAGGCGGCGGCCGGGATCGGGTAGCGACCCCGTGGTGAAGCCACACTCTCCGGTCGGTCGGTCGGTCGATCGGGCGAGGTCGTGGCCCACGGAGGGGCCATGCCGTGCCCCCGCGGGTACGGGGACACGGGGCCCGGCTCAGCCTTCGTTGGCCAGGGCGAGGATCTCGGCGGCCAGCTCGATCGAGTCCTCGACCGTGTCGGCGGTGTAGAGGGAGTCGATCATGAAGTGGTCGATGCCGGTGCGCTCGTGCACGGACTTGACGGTGTCGACGACGGTGGACGTCGGGGTACCGGAGTCGATGTTGACGCGGAGGACCGTGCCGATGTTCGCCGGGTCGCGGCCGGCCTCCTGGGCCTGGCTGTCGATGAGGGCGCGCTGCGCGACGAGTCCGTCGATGTCGACGTAACTCGGCACCACGCACAGCGGCAGCCAGCCGTCACCACGAAGGGCGACCCTGCGCAGGGCGCGCTCGGACATCGCTCCCAGGTAGATGGGCGGACGCGGGCTCTGGTGGGGCTTGAGCGGGGAGTGGTGCAGCGGCACGGTGAGGTGGGTGCCCTTGTACTCGGCCGGGTCGGAGGTCCATATGGTGTCGAGGACGTCGAGCAGTTCCTCCATCCGCGCGCCACGTCGGTGGAAGTCCAGGCCGGCCGCCTCGTACTCCTCGGGGGACCAGCCGATACCGAACCCGGGCAGCAGACGTCCTTCGCTCACCAGGTCGAGGGTGGTCAGGGAGCGGGCGAGCTGGACCGGCGGGTACAGCGGCGCGATCAGTACGTGCATACCGAGCTGAACGTGCTCGGTGACGCTCGCCGCCGCCCCCAGCAGGACGAACGGGTCGGCGGCCGGGTTGAGTTCGGCCGGGATGGTGTCGCCCTGACCGCCGTAGCCGATCTTCGGGGACACCGCGGCGAGGTTGCGGTCGCCGACCCACAGGCTCGCGGCACCGGCCTGCTCGACCTCACGGGCGAACGTGGCGATGCGGGAGATACCGAAAGCCTGCTTGTGGAACTGCGGGAGCGCGAAGCCGATCTTCATGTTCTGTCTTTCCTTGCTGAGACACGGCCGGGCAGACCATCGGCCGCCCGATACGGTCGGGAGTCCGGCTCATGCCCACCGGACACCCTTCGCCAAGTCGGCGCATATACAAGGTAGTTGTACGGACAACCATCGGTTGGGGAGGCGCGCCGTGGGGCTGCATCGTCGATCGATACTCGCTGCTCGCCGCCGGAGCGTCACTCGGTCCGCCCGGACTCCAAATGCCGCGCGATGGCGGAGACTCCCGGTGCTGACATCGCCGAGACCATTGCCGACCTCGCGCGCAACCTTGGTCTACTTGGCAAACACTGTGCTGCTCCTGCTCCTGCTACAGCCCAGCTGCACAGCTCTGCCGTGATCCCTGACAATCCAGTCGCCAGGGATTCGGCGTGTGCGGCAGGATCAGGCGGATCGACGTCGCAGGGAGATGAATGTTCACCGCCACTCAGGGGGCCAAGGTCGTCTCGCCCTGCGGGACTTGTGGTGGTGTTCTGGTCCGTAATGTCGGGCAGTTCATCGATCGCGGACAGTTGCGCTGGGACGTCGAAGTGCGGGGCCAGGACTGCCCCGACGCGTCGTGGTGCGAGGCGGGAACGGGCCCGGCTCCGGAAGAGATCAGGCAGACACTTCTGGCTGAGCATGGGTCCACTCGACTTCGTCTTGCGACCGAGGAGGCTAGCCTCGTTCCGGTGTTGCGAGCCCTACGCGAGATGTGCGACCTGTCATTGGGCGAAGCCCGGTTGAAGGCCTGCGACCTCAAGGGAACGGGGCTGGTCGGCACGTTCGTGGAGATGGCGTACCTGGCAGAGGGACTGCACAAGAGGGGCGTCGCAACGACCCTCGCGTCATCGCCCACCTGAACGCCTGTGGACCTGCGGACCTACTCGCACGGTGCGCTTGGCCGGACCGGGCACCAGCGACCCCGTACTGTCCAGGCGCCGCCGGCCACGGCTTTGCCGCTAGTCAGTTGGTGGTGAGGTGGGTGGTGTAGAAGGTGGTCAGTTTGTCGATGGCCGGGTCTATGTACTCCTTCTTGTCGTAGAGGTCGACGTGGCTCGCGTCCTTGATCCAGTGGATTTCTGCGGGGCCCGTTGCGCGCTGGTGGGCCTCGACGGCCATCCACGCGGTGACGGCGCGTTCGCCGATGATCTGGAGGATGGGGCGGGGGCCGATCAGAGGGATGGGGAAGAACGCGTCGTGGAGGGCCATCCTGTCGATGCTCTCCCAAGCGAGGGTCTTCGCGGAGCGCTCGTGCATGCCGCGCGGGGTGCAGTAGTACTCGAAGCCTTCGACACCGTGCTCGCCGCCGAGCGCGCGGGCCTGCTCGGCAGTCTCCGGGAACATGGTCATCGCGCCGGGGTCCTCGCCGCGTGCGGCAGTACTGCGAGCCGCCGCCGCGGCGTCCAGCAGGGACTGGAAGACGGCCGGGTCCTGGGTGCCGTCGGCGCCGAGACGGAACTGGCGGGCGGGTTCGGCCGTGGAGACGGTGGCCACGGCCTTGACGCGGTGGTCACTGCCGGTGGCGGCCAGTGAATAGCTGCCGGAGGCGCAGATGCCCAGCAGCCCGATGCGATCGGCGTCGACCTCGGCGCGGGTGGTGAGGTAGGAGACGGCGGCCTTGAAGTCCTCCACCCGCTGGGCGGGGTCCTCCAGACCACGAGGCAGACCGCCGGACTCGCCCTGGTGGGCGGCGTCGAAGGCCAGGGTGACGAACCCGCGCTCGGCCATCCGTTGCGCGTACGTGCCGGAGGTCTGTTCCTTCACGCCGGTACCGGGGTGACCCACCACGAGCGCCGGCCACGGACCCGACGCGGGCGTGTCGGGGGTGTAGAGGTGGCCGGCGAGCGGGATGCCGGCGCTGTCGAAGCTGACGATGGTCCTGGTCATGAGTAACTCCCTGAGACGGTGATTACGTGTCGTGACGCACCGGTGCGACGGACTCGGGGTCCGCTTCCTGCCGGGCACACGTCCACGTTCCGTCGTTCTCCGCACGTACGGGAGAGCCAGGTTTCTGCCTGGGAAAGAACGTGCCCCCTCACCCATGTGCCATGGTCGGCGCGGCACGGCGACACTTGGGAGCATGACTTCAGACTCCGACTCCCGGGCGCTGGGCGCCTTCCTCAAAGCCCGCCGGGCCCAGCTGACACCGCGGGAGTGCGGACTTCCTGAGACGGATTCCGCCCGCAGGGTCGCCGGACTGCGCCGCGAGGAGGCCGCCCAGCTCGCCGCCATCAGCGTGGACTACTACACACGGCTGGAGCAGGGCCGCGTCCGGGCCTCCGTACCCGTGCTGACGACCCTGGCCCGCGCCCTGCGCCTCGACGACGACCAGAAGTACCTGTACGACCTCGCGGGCCGCGCCGACGCCCACCCGCCCCGTCGACGACCCGCCCAACGCCTGCGTCCGGCCATGCGACGTCTGCTCGACCAGCTCACCGAAACCCCGGCGCTCGTCCTCGGCGAACGCCTGGACATCCTGGCCTGGAACCCCGCCGCCACCGCCCTCTACACGGACTTCGCAGCCCTCCCCGCGAACCGGCGCAACTACCTGCGGCTGCTGTTCACCCACCCGGTGGTCCGGCAACTGCACCAGGACTGGGCCCATGACGCCCGGGACGCCGTCGCCGCACTGCGTATGGAGGCCGCGGGTAATCCCGACGATCCCGACCTCGCCCAACTCGTCGGTGAACTGTCCCTCCAGGACCCCGACTTCCGTACATGGTGGGCCGAACACCGGGTCAACAGCGCCAGTTACGGCACGAAGCACTACCGCCACCACCTGGTGGGCGACCTCACCCTCGACTGCGACACCTGGACCAGCCCTGACGGCTCGGGACAGCGCCTGATGATCCTGACCGCGGAACCCGCCAGCCCTTCCCACGACGCCCTGCGCATCCTCACGTCATGGACCACCCGGCAGCCGAGCAACGACCGGTCACAGGATCCGACGCGATGACCACCACTGGGGCACCCGACCCTCGACACCTGTCTGACACCTGACACCTGACACCTGACGTCTGATGCCTGACACGGCCGAGTCGGGCCGGAGATCCCCGTCAGGGGTCCCGGCCCGACTCGGCCGTGTCAGGTGTCGGCGGCTTCCCGCGCATCCCCAGCAGGAGTCAGTCGTCCTGCGACGTGGGCTTCTTCTGCTCTTCGCGGGCGGCGGGCTTCTTCGACTCGGCATCTTCGTCGGCCAGGTCAGCCGGGTCCGCGGGGCCGCTGTCCCGCGCGACGGGCGGGGTCGGCACCGGGATCGTCTGCGGCTCATCGGAACCGGGACGGGCGCTCGGCTGGGATCCGGGCGCGTGGTGCGTGTGCGAGTCGTCATCATTCTTTGTCATACGTCCCATGTTCCCGCTGTTCCGGATCGAATGCCTGCGGGCCGGGTGAGCGATGACCTTGTGGCCCGGCAGGAGGTGCCCGGCGCCAGGACACGATCGCGAGCGTCTCAGCCGTCCGATGTCGCTGGTCGTGGGCGGTGGATCGTCAGGTCGCCGTTGAGGACCGCGTTCACGGTGCCGTGGTCGTGTGCACGGTTCTCCTGGCGGTTCGTGGCGGCGGATGCGGGCCTGGGCGGGGGTAGCTCGGCGATCGCGGACCGCAGTTCGCCGACGGCGTCCGGGTGGTCCTCCAGCAGGTCCCCGAGGCGCAGGCGCCAGGCGTGGCGGGCGTCGGCCAGCTCACGCTCGTTGCCGGGCAGGTCGGCGATGCGCCGCAGCTCGTCCAGACGTCGGGCCGCCGCCTCGGAACGGTCGGGATCGCCGCGGCCCAGCAACCTGGCGAAGCGCTCGCGGGCGGCGTCCCAGGC
Organism: Streptomyces sp. NPDC127119; assembly: GCF_042677425.1. Classification (NCBI taxonomy): domain Bacteria; kingdom Bacillati; phylum Actinomycetota; class Actinomycetes; order Kitasatosporales; family Streptomycetaceae; genus Streptomyces; species Streptomyces sp. NPDC127119. The sequence continues at coordinate 110,556 of NZ_JBHXTO010000015.1, forward strand.
ATCGGTGGAAGCGGCGTTGACCAGGGCGGCGGAACCGGCCGCGGTGAGCGTGGACAGCCATTCGGGGATCATGTGGGTGGGTGCCTTTCCTCGGCCCGGAGTCCGGTCAGGAGCCCGGTGGGGAGCGTCGTGGGGAGCCCGGTGGGGAGTTCGGTCAGGGGCTCTGTCAGGAGCCGGAGCGTCGCGCGGTCCACGGACCGGAGGCGTCGTAACAGTCGGTCTTGAAGGTGCCGCGCATGGTGTCGCCGTCCACGTTTCCGATGAACGTGATCCTCTTCTCGCTGCTCACGCTGCCGAAGGTGATGCGGTCGCCGTCGAGCGTGCCGTCGAGGGACCCGTCCAGGGAGCAGGGCACTCCGGTGACCTTCAGGTCCCCGGTGAGTCGGTCCCCGTCCTGGGACAGGGTGGCTGTGAATCCTCCTGTGCCGAACCCTGTGGACCAGTCTCCGGCCCATGCGCCCGTCAGAGTGGCGGTCTCGGTCTCGGACTCAGATTGGGACTCGGACTCGGACTGCTTCGGCCCACCGCTGGACGGCGGCGGCGGCGCGGACGCGGTCACGGTCAGCCCGAAGTCCCAGTAGCGGGCGGAGGTGGGCAACCTGTCGCCGGACGCCTCGGTGGTGAGGCGCACGAGCCGACCAAGGGCGTCGATACGTGCGCGGAAGTCCACGGCGGGGTTGCTCTCCGCGTTCGGCGCGGAGGTGGCCGCCGCGGGTTCGGCAGCTCCACCGGTCCCACGGGTCCCACCGGGCTCACCGGTCCTACTGGTCCCAGTTGTCCCTGCGGATTGGGCGCTTCCGGCGGGCTCGGCTCCGGGAGCCAGCGCCCCGGTAAAGGTGCAGCCGTCGCGCCGCGCCCGGATCACCGATCGGAGTTCCCGAGCCGACGCAGCGGGGTCGACGGCGTCCATGAAAACGCCGTCCGCCCTCACCCACCGGGCATCGGGGCCGGCCCCGGCTCCGGTGCCGGAGGGAGTGGCTGTACCGATGGGCAGCACGACCCTGCCCCGGTCGATCGTGCCGCTGGTGACCGGGCCACCGATCAGGCCCTGCCGGAACCAGGCCGTCCGCGCGTGCGGGTCCGCCGCACCGGTGACGTGGCGCCGGCCGCGTGTGACGTCGTAGCGGAAGCTCGTCAGTTCCACGCGCCGGGCGGCCTCCGCCAGGACCGCGCTGGCCTTGCGGCCCTCGGCGGCCTTGTCGCAGGACGCCCGGTTCATGACGGGTGGCAGGACGACGATCACGGTGGTGGTCACGACCACCACGACCGTGACCACGCTCACCACCACGGGCGTGCTGACGCCGACGGCCCCGGCACCCCCGAAGGCCAGAGCCTTCCCGACGGCCGCGCCGGCCTTGCCGAGGACGGCGGTGGCCTTCGCGGCGAGTGTCGCGCCCGGCGCCGAGGCTCCGGCACCGGACGCAGCTGTGGATCCGGCGGTCTGCGTCGCCGCGGTGGATGCCTGTACCGGGTCGGCGATCGGCGCTCCCGGTGCTGTTCCGGCGCCCGCAGCCCGTACAGCTTCGGTGGCGAGATGGTCGGCGACGACGTGGGCGCCGCCGGCCACCACCGTCGTCGAGGCGACCGCGATGCCGGCCGTCTTGCCGAGGCTCGTCTTCCGGGGAGGCCGTGGGGCCAGGCCGAGTACGACCTCGTAGTAGATGTTGCCGTTCTGTACGGAGTTGACGGTGCCGTGCCCTGTGGCCACGGCAACCTGGGTCGTCGTGCTGTCCGGAGAGGGGAGGAGCGACTGTACGGAATCGGCGAACCGGCGGGCCTCTTCCGCACGTTCGGGATCATCCGCGACGGCCCTCTCGATCATCTCCCGCCACTCCGGCAGCGACTCCGTCAGGAAGTGGGTCAGTTCCTCGCCCTCGCGGTGTGCCGCGACGGCAGCCCAGGCCTCGATCCGCTCGTTCACCTCCGGCTCGTCGTCCGGTACGAGCCCGAGGACCCCGTCCCGCGCCTCCGCCCAGGCAGTCGTCCCGATCGCCGCGGCGAGATGCTCGGCCGCGTCCTCGGCCGGATCCGCGGACCTTCCGTAGGCCCCGTCGCCCTGCGCCCCTTCGGCCATGAAGCCGCCTCCCCCGGGTTGTGCACGCTGCGTTGGCGCGAAGTTAGCAGCGACGAAAGGGGGTGAGAGCGACTTCTTGGGACGCCTGTCCGACGGGTCGTGGTGCGGGAGCGCGCAGGGGGCGCTCCGCTTGGCAACCGCCCTGCCGGGGTGGCCGGTTACGACCGGATCTCACCGCCTCGACGACACCGCGGGAGCCGACGGGCCGCTGCGCTGCACCACACACGAAGATGCCCGGGGGCGGGGCGGCGGCCTGGGACAGCACCTGCCCTGCCCCGCCCCCGGCCCGGTGAGTCAGCTCTTTCCGAGGAGCCTGTTCATCTGATCGATCTCCGTGCTCTGCGCGGTGACGATCCGACCGGCAAGCTTCACGGCAGCAGCGGACACGCCGTCGGCCTGCTCGGCCTTCGCCATGGTCACCGCACCCTCGTGATGCTTGATCATCATCTTGAGGAAGGCGGTGTCGAAGGCGGTACCCGAAGCGTTTTCGAGCTCGGTCATCTCCTCGGCCGTCATCATCGCGCCTGTGTCGTGCATGGAGTGGTCCATGCTGCCCTCGGCGGGTACGTCCTCACCCCAGGAAGTGAGCCAGCCGGACAGTGTCTTGATCTCCGGGTCCTGTGCCTTCTTGATGTCGGCGGCGAGCTTCTTCACCTCGGGCGACCGGGCCCGTCCCTCGGCGAGGTCGGCCATCTCCACGGCCTGACGGTGATGGGGAATCATCCCCTGGGCGAAGGCCACGTCGGCCGAGTTGTGCTTCCCCTGCGCCGTGTTCGACGCCGACGCGGATGCCGACGCGGATGCCGACGCGGAGGCGGAACTGGACCCGTCGCCATGACCGTTGTGCCCGGACGAGCCGGCGTTGTCGCCGTCCCCACCACAGGCGGCCAGTACGAGCGCGGCAGTACTTGCAATGGCAACGGCGGCCGTACGACGGACAGTTGAATGCTTCCAGATCATGATGGTGCAACTCCTCGACGCGCGCCGGTAAGAGGGCGCGCGATGTCACGGACAGTGAGAGCGAGCGCGAGGACGGCATCGGCCACCAGCCACAGCCCATCGGCCCGAAACCGGGCCGGGCGAGCCGATGCCGTGCGGGGGCTCTATATCCGGAGAAGTTGCAGTTCGGACAGGTCGGGCGGAGCCCGGCCCTCATGGGACCAACCGGTGGCCGCCGCCACGAGGGAAGGGGTGGCGGGTACGCCAAGGACCGCGTCGACGAGTGCAGGCGGGGTGTACGCAGCACTCGTACCGGAGGCGGCACACGTACCGTCCGCATGATCGAGGTGCCCCGACCCGCCGTCCGTGTGCGAGCAACCGGCGTCCGCGTGCGGCACGTTGTCGGCCGCAGTCATCACCATCCCGTGCCCGGCACCCGCTGCCGGAACCCCACCGGGTGCCAGCGCGTGCATGCCCAGCACACCGGCCAGCACCACCAGAACGAGCAGCACGAACAACCGCCCGGCGGGGCGGCGGCCTGCTCGGACGGATGCGGTCACGAACCCATCGTAGGGGGCACCGCCCGCTGGGGCGGGCACCTGGCCGGGTGATGGGGAGCGGACATGGATGACGCTCGACAGAATCGACGAGCCAGCACCTTGGCGTTACGCCTGAGAACTGCCCGGCCGCTTCAGGCCAAGCCGCTTCAGGACGGCTGAGGTCGGATCGTAAGGATCTGCTGGGCGTGGCCGACAGGACCCGCGGTGTCGTGGAGGACGGTGCTCGTCACGCCCTGGCCTGTGGGGCCGAAGACGACGGTGGTGTCCAGGCCGGTCCAGCGGCCCTCGGGGCGGCGGTGGAGGTGGATGGTCAGGTCCACGTTGGGGAACATCCAGGCGGTGATCGGCTGGCGTACGGCGATGCCGTTGGCGGTGTCGACGAGGGCGACGTACGAGGCGAGAGAGCTGACCGGCTCACCGGCGACCAGGTCCAGGTCGGTGGTGAGCCACGCGGTCGCACGGCCCGGTTGCGGGGCCGTGACCGGCCGGACGTCGAGGGACGCGATGTAGCCGCCCGGCCACACCGAGGTCAGCGGCCAGGAGTCGAGCGCATCGGGCGGCGTGAGCCGGTCGCCCGCGCCGCCCGCGACGGCGGCGGTGTCACCGGACGCAAGGAGCCAGGCGCGAGCCTGTACGACGGGGCGGCCGGCGATGTGAACGACGGCCCCGATCAGTTCGATGGTGCGGCCCGGCCGAAGGGTCTCGATCCGGATCTCGCACTCGTCGAGAGCGAGGCGCCCGAGGATGTCGAAGCTGATCCGCGACAGGACGAGGCCGCTGTACCGCTCCCGGTCGCGGGCGAGGTGGCGGTCGAGCTCGTGGACGATGAGGCCGGCAAGCGGGCTGACGTGCATCTCGTCGGCATCCCACGCCCCGCCCGCGTGCGGGGTGGGCTTGTAGCGGTGGTCGTCGATGCGTTCGAAGTAGCTGCTGCCGGTGTTCAACGGGAGTGTTCCTTACGGAGGTGGAGGACGGGGGAGAGGGATACGGGCGGGCGACGCCTCAGGTGAGAACGACGCTCGTCAGCAGGACGTGCACGGCGGTGCCGCCCAGGATGCTGAGCAGGGCGTTGCGGCGCCACAGGTGCAGACCGACGGTGACGGCCAGCGCCGCGAGCGGTGCCACCGTGCGGGCCTCGGCCACCGAAAGGTCCGGCAGACAGTAGACGACCAGGATGATCATGACGCCGGCCGGCATGCGCGAACTCAGGTACTGCACCGTACCGCTGGCCCGTAGCGGGGCGAGAGCGGCGAACGGCAGGGCCCGCAGCACCCAGGTGACGGCGGCGGCAACCAGGACGGCGGCGACGGCGTATTCGGTGTCAGGCACGGTTCGGCCTCCCGGTGGTCATCAGGTGTCGGGCCAGGAGGACGGCGGTGAACAGGCCGAACGCGGCCAGCAGCATCTGCCCCGGGAAGGAGGACACGTGCTACGAGGGCGCTCAGGGCGGCGAGCAGCGGGGTGGGCAGGTCGTCGCGCAGGTCCCGCAGGGCGTCCAGCGCCAGCACGGTGAACAGGGCGGTCAGAGCGAAGTCCAGACCGGTGACGCCCTCGGGGATGAGAGAGCCGAGCAGGGCTCCGGTCACCGCGCTCCCGGCCCAGTACACGTGCAGGTAGCACTGCATCCACAGAATGCGGGGTCCGGGCCAGGAGCGTGCTCGCTCGGTGGAGGCCAGTGCGTACGCCTCGTCGCACAGCGCGAATGTGCTGTACGCCTTGCCGAGGCGGCCCTGCACCCGGTGCAGGGGGAACGACAGGGCGTAGAAGACGTGCCGGACGTTCACCATGAACGCCGCGACGGCGATCGATGCCAGCGGAGCCACCGCGACGACCAGGCCGATCAGCAGGAACTCGAACGAGCCGCCGAAGGCCACCGCGGCGGACAGGCCGGCCCACCACCAGTCCAGTCCTGACTGGACGACCAGCGCCCCGAAGGCGAGACCGAGCGGTACGAACCCCATGCCCACGGAGAGCGAGGCTTGGAAGGCGGCTCGCGCTTCGGACGGTGCCCGGCCTGTGAGGTCGGGGGCAGGCCGCGCTTCAGGGGCGGCGTCGGGAGGACGTATTCGCATGAAGACATTTTAGAGAAGTTGATGCCTTATTTGGTTGCGCATCATGGCTGTAGAGTCGCCATGTGAGCAATGAAGTGGTACTCGATTCCACAGATCGTGAAATTCTGTTTCACCTGAGCGAAGACGGTCGCCTGACCAATGTCGAGCTTGCCAAACGGGTCGGTCTCACGCCGCCGCCGTGCCTGCGCCGCGTCAGGCGGCTGGAGGAGGCCGGTGTCATCAGCGGATACCGTGCCCTGATCGATCCCGCCACCCTCGGCCGCGGTCTGGAGGTCCTGATCGACGTCGAGATCTACGCCAACGACCGCAAGAGCTTCGAGGACTTCGAAACCACCGTCGCGTCGTACGAGGAGGTCATCGAGTTCCGCCGTATGTACGGTCGGCCCGATTACTTCATCCGCGCCGCCGTCGCCGACCACGCCGCATGCGAGGCCTTCCTCACCGGCAAGCTCAGCGGCCTTCCCGGCGTCCTGCGCTTCACCTCCCACCTCACGATGAAAACGATCAAGTCCGTCGGCTGACGGACGATCAAGTCCGTCAGGCCCACGACGGCCCGGGTAAGGCCAAGGGCCCCCCCCCCCCAAGCCCCAAACCCCGCGGCCGCAC